>CAJWOS010000277.1 GCA_913044235.1 uncultured Pseudomonadota bacterium | reverse complement strand
GACATTGTGATTTTGACTTTGAAAAATTCAGCTTTGAAGAATCGATTGAATTTAAATGTGACACTTAAAATTGAATGCGTACATAAAAATTCTTCTTTTATCATTGATGAGCAACTTGTGAGCCAACTTGAAAAATGTTTCTTGCAAGATGTTACAAAATATCGTGAGCCAACTTATGATTATTAAATATTTTTAATATTTCGTTTCTTTTCCTGGATGAAGCTTGTCAAAGTTGTTGTTGAAAATTGATCAAACTGATTCAAAACTTCAAAATTCTGTCAAAGTTTATTCCGCAAAGCCGAACCACCGAGACGTGATTCCCCATAACCGAACCACGCCTCTTTAGTTACCTCGTGCATTAGCTTGCGGCAAGCTTTCTGATGCGCAGCCTCAGCAGCCGCATCGGCCACGTTTGATATTTGCTGCTGCACTTCGAAAGGCCGCTCGAGACGGACATCGCTTAGGCTTTGAATTCTTTCATTTTCGAACATAGTTAGTTCACTTTTGAAATGTAGATTATCTACGAACGATGATCCTTCACGCAAACTCGGATCGATTGGAATCGAACGCGTATCCGGGCGAGGTGACCCAGGCGATGGTCGCCGCGATGGATCAGGGTGTTGCCACGGTGACAGCTCTCGCCAAGCAGGTCGGTGCGACGTTCTCCTTCCATGATGCCGGCGTTGGGCATCCGACGGGCAACATCCGTGTCGAGGACGCCATGAGGCCCGATGAGTTCGACGACGCTGTGAAGATTGGGGTTGACGCGGTTGAGAACATCGACGCCGACCTGCTCGTACTTCGCGCTGGTGCGCAGGACCGCATCCGCCGACAGGGCGGCGCGGTCGAGCAGCGCCTTCCAGGAAGCGCTTCGGCCGCGCCAACACCAATCCCATCATCCCGATCATGGCCACACCAATCACAGTCTCGAACGCATCACCAGGAACATCGAGCGAGAGCTTCGCTCCCACCAAAGCACCCACAATCGTGGCCGGGGCGAGCCGAAGCACAAGGAGGCTCTCCGTCTGACCTGCGCGCTGGAAGGTCCAGGCCGCTGCCAGTGACTGCACCACGATGGCCACTCGATTGGTGCCGTTGGCCACATCGACCGGCAAGCCGCCAGCCACCACCAACGCCGTTAGCGTGAGAAACGAGCCTCCACCGGCAAGGGAATTCACAATCCCTGCGGCAAAGCCAGCAACGAGCAGTAGCAGGGCGGTAGAGAGGGTCATGAGGCGGGTTTATCCCGGCAACGGGGGCCGCTTCATCTGCTGGAGCAACCACGAGCCCTTCGCACACCACCGTCAGGAACTAGCCCTTAGGGACTGAAGATGAGCCGCGCTTCGATCGTGGTGGGTCGGCGCGACGGGATGACGGGCAGGCGAAGATCCTCGAGGTAGAAGTCGTCGAGACAAGACACGAGCCTGTCGAGCGCGGCCTGCTTGTCCTGCGGCGTGAGGCGATTGAAGTCGTCGGGCAGCTGTGCACCGTTTTCCTCCACATCTGCAAAGAGCGCGTACGTAAACGACACCTCACCACCCCCACCTTGATCCACTACGGCGGTCAGGGTCACATCGGCCCTGGGGTTTTCGATGCATGGAGCAAACGCTTCGACCAGATAGGGGCGGATGTAAGATTCCGAGCGCGGTCCTTGGACGGAGATATCGAGTGTGTACGCACCGGAATTGGTGGGGGCGCTCGCGGTCAGAGTCCAAAGGGCCAGGGTCGTTCCCATTGCGAAGGTCATGTCGATCCTCGGGGTTTCGGAGAGAGCCACGAGAGCGGTCCGACGGTCAGCTTGCTGAACAACGGTTCCTTCACGGGGCATGACATCGTCTGCATCCAGCCGCCTGCAGAAGCACCGCAAGCATCCACGAAGATGTCCCCTCTTGTATGGCACCTGTCGGCTGAGAGGGCGCTAGCAGCCCGATAAACTCCGAGGCGTCATGCCCCATGCCCGAGACTTCGCGCCACGCCTCCTGTCGCAGCCGTCGCATTCCATCGGAAGACCGGCGCGCCCCAACGCTCCGAAAGGCAACGCCCCATCCTGCGGGCTACGTCGACCACGACTCGGAGGGTCCTGTGCACATCCTGGTGATCAACTGCGGCAGCTCCAGTGTGAAGGCTGCCATCCTACATCCCGAAACCCGCGCTCGAGTGGCCCGGCTCAAGGCCGAGCGCTTGGGTACCGATCGAGCATCCGTGCGCATCCAGCACATGGATGGTGCGCGCACGGAAGCGCTGGGGCCTGTCGATGCCCCCGAGGCCCTGCGTGTGCTCCTTCCTGCATTTCTCGAAGCGGCGACCGTAAAGGTGGTCGCGGTGGGGCATCGTGTGGTGCACGGCGGCGAGCGCTTCACGACCCCCATCGCCATCACCGATGAGGTCGTCGAGGCACTCAAGGGGCTCACGCCACTTGCCCCACTGCACAATCCGGCCAACCTTGCGGGAATCCGATCGGCCCGAGACCTGCTTCCAGACGTTCCGCATGTGGCCATCTTCGACACGGCCTTCCATTCGACACTGCCTCGCCGAGCACGCACCTATGCACTGCCCACGGCTCTCGCAGAGAAACATGGCGCCCGACGCTATGGCTTTCACGGACCTTCGCACGCCTGGTCTTCGCGACAGGCTGCCCTGCACCTTGGTCGCGACCTCCGCGACCTTCGAGTCATCACCTGCCACCTGGGCAACGGCGCCAGCGCCTGCGCAGTGGAGTACGGCCGCAGCATCGAGACCTCGATGGGAATGACCCCGCTCGAGGGTCTGGTGATGGGGACCCGTTCCGGCAGCGTGGATCCCGGCTTGCTGTTGCGGGTGATGCGAGAGGAAGGCTGGGGCCCTGCGCGAATGGACCAGGTACTCAATCGAGAAAGCGGGCTTCTGGGACTCTCCGGGGTTGGCCGTGACCTGCGCGACATCGAAGAGCGGTCTGCCAACGGCAACGAGTCGTGCCGACTGGCTCTGCAGGTCTTCACCCACCGTCTCCGCAAGTATATCGGCGCCTACGCAGCCGTGATGGGGGGGGTCGATGCCATCGTGTTTACCGGAGGCATTGGAGAAAACAGTGCGCTCGTGCGCCACCGAACGCTCCAGCGGCTCGACTTCCTGGGAGCACGCCTCTCCGAAAGCGAAAATCGATCCGCACAGGTTGATCTCCACCATGTGGTAGCGCCCATCCATGCCCAAGACAGCACGGTTGCGCTGCTCGTGGTGGCCTGTGATGAAGAGGCAGAGCTGGCTCGAGGTGTGCGCATGGTCCTGCGCGAGCAGGCGGCGGTCCAGGCTCCGCGCACCATCCCAATCGCCGTGAGCGCCCGCCACATTCACCTCACACAGGAGGCTGTCGACATACTCTTCGGCGCAGGACACACCCTCACACCCTACAAGCCACTCTCCCAGCCCGGCCAGTTCGCCTGCGAGGAGAAGCTCACAGTGGTGGGGCCCCGGAGAAGCATCGAAGGTGTGCGGGTCCTCGGTCCCACGCGTCCAGCCTGCCAAATAGAGGTGAGCCGCACCGATGAGTTCTTCCTTGGAATCGACGCTCCCGTACGCGATTCAGGCGATGTGAAGCACAGTGCCGGCTGCACTCTCATCGGGCCAGTGGGGCGCCTGGCCCTCACAGAAGGCGTGATCTGCGCTCGACGACACATCCACATGCGACCCGAGGATGCCGAGCGGTTTGGCGTGGAAGACCGTGACGTTGTGGAGGTCGCAGTCAACAGTGCTGGACGAGATCTCGTGTTCGGAGATGTGTTGGTCCGAGTGAGTCTAAAGTACGCGCTGGAAATGCACCTCGACACCGACGAGGCCAATGCCGCTGAGATTGTACGTGGTCACGAAGGCTCGCTCGTGGAAACCGGCGCTACAGCACTACTGCGCTGTCGGAAGACCGTCTTCGACACCGCCTGAGGCTCGAGGCCGTGCCGGGCCACGAAGAAACCAACCGCGTCGCGCCCCCGCCTGCAGTCGATCCCACGGTTCGGTTCCGGGCTCGGCCCCAATTCGAGCCAGCTCCACGGGCAGATCCACCGCCGACATCAGGGTGTTGTCCGTACAAACGGCAACGGACAGGCCCACCTCCAGCCACCGCGCCAGTGGGTGCTCGTCGGGAGCATCGAGGAGGCCGACGTGCCAGTTCGACGTGGGACAGGCCTCAATCACCACTCCGCGCTCCACAAGCAGGGCTACAGCCCGCTCGCTGTCGAGCACGGTGAGGCCGTGGCCAATGCGGTCAGCGCCCAGGACCTCCACCGCCTGGACAATCTCGTTGGGGGGTCTCCCCTCCCCCGCGTGCACGGTTCGGCCCAGGCCGATGCGGCCGGCTTCGGTATAGGCGGCGGCATAGTCCACCAGGCCGTAGCGGTGGTCGGGCAGTGGTCCCCCCGCCAGATCCAATCCCACTACGCCGCTTCGGTCGCGGGCAGCCTCGACCAGCGCCTCCAGCAAAGCGGGCGACTCGCCGTAGAGCCCACAGAGGATGATCCCGGCGCGGCCCGCGACACCCTCAAGCACACAGTCCACCACATCACCCACAGCCCCAAAGGTGTGAAGCTGCGGTGCGAAGCGCAACTCCAGGTGACCAATCCCCTCTGCTATTGCATCTTCGCAGCATTCAGCCGCCACGCGGCGGAGGGCAGCGGGAGTCTGGAGTGCTTCAAGGGTGTGGGTAAAGCACTGAAGGGCCGCGGTGAGACCCATGCCTGGGCGAAAGCGGGGAGTGGACACGGGTGGGAACCCGGCAGCGGCGCGAAGCTGGTGCAGGGTGTCTGGCCGGAGCGATCCGTCGAGGTGGCGGTGCAGCTCAGTGAGCCCCGTGAGAACGGGCGGCATGGGGTGGCTCCGGGAGGGTGAGCAGTGTAGCGCACAGCCCCGCTGACTCGCTCGGAGGCATGCACACAGGGGCGCCCACACATCCTCCCCCCAAAGACATCGCCCTGCCATTACCACTGCTCCACCTCAGCCCCATCTAATGGTTCGAACAACCCGCTTGTTGATGGTCCCTTTCATGGAGTGTGCATGACCGCAGTGATTCTTCTTCTCCTCCCCTGGTCTACAGCATGGGCTGGCTCCAAACCTCAGACTGACGCCGCTGCCGAGAGCACCAATGCAATCGCCGGTGAAGAGGTCTCTGCCACCGAGGCAGGAGAATCAGAGTCCACAGAAATCGAAGCAGGCTTTCTCTCCACCACCCTCGACTCCGGGCTGACCGTGTCGATCTACAGCAACCCCGCGCTGCCGGTGGTGGCCACCCAGACCTGGGTACACGTGGGGAGTGCCCATGAAGCCGACAACGAGCTGGGCTTCGCTCACCTGTTCGAGCACCTGATGTTCGGCGCCACAGAGCAGAACGACGCCGAGACCTACACCCGCCACCACAACGTGCATGGAGGCAACAGCAACGCCTACACGAGCTTCGACCAGACGGTCTACATCTCGACCATCTCACCCGAAGGACACGACCGGGTGCTCGAGCTCGAAGCCGACCGACTCTCCCACCTCGTTCTGAGCGCCGACAACCTCGCGCGGGAAAAGAAGGTGGTGACCGAGGAACTGAGGCTGCGGATGGAAAACAACCCTGGGGCGCGCATGCAGACCGCCGTGCTGAAGGCCGTCTTCGGAGACCATCCCTACAGCCACGCACCGGGGGGCACCAAGGCCACCGTGATGGCCGCTGACCTCGACCTCGTGAAGCGCTTCTATGAGGGCTACTACCACCCGGCCAACATGCACCTGGTGATCGTGGGCCCCGTGTCGGGTCCCGAGACGCTGGCCAAGGTGGAGCACCTGTATGCAGACCTCGACAAGACCCACCTCGAGCCGCCTGCGCTGACCGCATTTGCGGACCACACTTTCCCCGAGCGTGTCACCGCAAAAGAAGATCTTCCTCCGATCAAGATCACCGGACAGGTGTACTGGGGGCCTCGCGAGAGCGACCCCGACTACGCGGCGTGGACCATGATGACCAGCATGCTCACGAGCGGCTCGGTGAATCCGCTGCAGCGGGTGCTCGTGAATGAAGAGAAGCAGGCTCTCGAAGCCATCCTCATCCCCGGCGATCTGCAGGCCGGCTCGGTGCTGGCCTTCGGCTCGGTGTCGCTCGCCTTGCGCCGCACGCCCAAGGCCTTCCGGGTGCTCGACCATGCCGTGAAGGGGCTCGGTACGCGGTCGTGGCTGTCGGCCGACAACCTCGAGTCCACACGCAAGCGGCTCCTCTATGACGATCTCAAAGCGCAGTACATCGCCTCGGAGATCGCGGAGAACATCGGTCAGTCATACGCCCGGACCGGCGATGCAAAGCGAGGACTGGCCGGCCGAGCCCCGATGCTCGAGTCGGTCACCCTTGAGCAGGTCGAGGCCGCCTGGAAGACCTGGATTCTCGATGTGGAGCCCATGCAAGTGATGTTGAAGAAAGGAAAGGCACAGGCAGTGGAAGCGGATGCCGCCATCGACGGAGGTGCCCAATGAACCCCCTGTTGCTCGCCACCCTCCTGCTCCCTGCACTCGCAGAAGACGCAGCACCGACGCCCACTCCCGAGACCACGCCCGAGCCTGCCGCCGCACCCGACATTGTGGCTGAAGCCGAGGTGGTGCTCTTCGAGATCGATGCCCACACCACCGGTGTATACATCCCCGACCACCGCGCCCCTCTGGTAGATGTGTGGGTGCAGGTGCCCGTGGGGCAGTGGGACGAAGGGCTCATGGACTCCGGGGGCCTCGAAGCCTGGACCAACCAGTTCGACGACCCCGCCGCCACCCTGCGCAGCCGTGCCGATGAACGAGCCATGCAGCTCGCCGCCGGGCTCAGGACCGGTCGGAGCATCCTCTACCTGGGCTGTCTTGCCGAAGACCTTCCCGAAGCGAAGACCCTGCTCGGAGACATCTTCGCCAACCGCGCCTACGACGAAGCGCAGTTCAAGCGGGATGCCAAGAGCAACGAAAAGTCGTGGGAACTAGAGCAGAAGGATCCGGCGTCTGTGCGAGACCGCGCAGTCATGGCGCTGTCCTTCTCCGAGACCGACCCTCGCCAGCTGGAACCCACGCCCTACGCGCTACCAGTACGCGACAGTGACACCCTCGCCCAGCTGCGTGACCGGATGCTCCAGACCCCCGGCCGCTATGTGGCCTTTGCCGGAGACCTCACGATCGAGCAAGCCCGCGACTTCGCCACCGGGCTGCTGCCGCCTGCCGACCCGTCGATCACCTGGACCGAGATGCCCGTGGAACCGCTCCGAGAGCGACCCGACCGCCATGTGGTGCCCCTCGCCAATACCAACCAGGCCTACCTCGACTACTTCCAGATGGGTCCCAGCACAAGCGACCAGCACTATCCGGCCTGGCTGGTGGCCCAGCATGTTCTCGGAGGCCACTTCTTCTCCCGCATCTCGGTGGCCCTTCGCCATGATGGTGGAGACACCTACTCCGCGTCGGCCTACTCGAACGTGGACAACACCTCCACCCCTGCGGGCATCGTGACCTTCACGCGGGCCGATAACCTCGACGCGACCGAGAAGAAGGTGAAGGACACCCTGGCCACCTTCCACGCCGAGGGCATCACAGCCCAGGAGCTCGACGAGGCCGTGCGCTACTTCCGTGGCAAGGCGCTGATGCGCACGCAGACGCCCGAGCAGCTCCTCACGCGCACCATGTACAACCTGGGCAACGACAAGCCCCTCGCCTGGCATGTCAACGACCCCGCACCGATGGCGCAGCTCACCCTCGAAGACGTCAACGCCGTGATTCGGGAGCACTTCGACCCGGCGGACTTCACGATGGTGGTGGTGGTGCCCGAGTAGCATCCCCATCCACCTGCCAACCGTCCCACCCACGTGAGCCACCATCCGTCCATCCACGGATGGTGGCCCCATCACGCGACCGAACATCGCAGCGGGGAGTTGCGATAAGCTCTACGCATGGCTGCCCAGAACCGCCCACCCAAACCGGTGGAGCACCTCCCCCACTCTCTCGGACGGTACGAGCTCCACACAGAGCTCGGGGCTGGCGGCATGGCGACGGTCTACGCTGCCTGGCTGTCGGGCCCCGCTGGCTTCCGCAAGGAGGTGGCTGTAAAGGTGATCAAGCCTGAGGCGTTGCAACAATCCAACGGGAAGATGTACGACGCCTTCATCCTCGAAGCACGGCTCGGAGGGCTGCTCAAGCATCCCAACATCGTGGATGTCTACGAGCTCAGCGAAGTCGATGGCAAGCTGCTGATCTCCATGGAGCTCGTGCGAGGGATGACCCTCTGGGAAATCATTCGCAGCGGTCATGCGCCACCGCCGGCTGTGCTGCTGGAAGTGGCGATCGGCATCGCCGCCGGACTGGCTTCCGCACACGCCCTCACCACGGGCGGACATCAGACCGGTCTCGTCCACCGCGACCTGAAGCCTTCAAACGTGATGGTCTCCTGGGATGGTTCGGTCAAGGTCATGGACTTTGGCATCGCCACCACTCAGGTGGGCGAGCTCGCCCGAGCCACCCAGACCCTCTCCTCCGGTCGAGGAACCCCCTCGTACATGTCTCCCGAGCAGCTGGTCGGTCAAACCCTCGATGGGCGCTCCGACCTGTTCGCCTTCGGACTCGTGTTGACCGAGCTCGCGCTCGCGCAGTTCCAACCCCACGAGCTGCTCTTCCGCAGCCTCCTCGAAGGACGCGGACGCGATGTACCACTGGTGAGTGAGTCCGAGCACAGCCGCTTGGACACCCTCATTCCCGGGCTCTCAGCCATCGTGCGGCGGTGTCTTCAGCCCTACCCGCAGCTGCGATTCGACGGCAGCGCCGCGCTCCTGACGGCGCTTGAAGGGCTCCGTGGCACGGTGGGCGTGGGACAGAGTCTGCGGGTGTGGCTGCAGTGTCACTTCCGGGCTCTGCCCAACCCCGACCGAGGAACGGTCGCATCCAGCAAGGCCGAGACCGCAACCCTCCCCATGGATGTTTGCCTCGACAGCCAGAGCAGCACCCCACTCCCGGCGCTGCCTCCGCTGAAGGTCAAGCGCACCAACCTGTTGCCTCGCCCGGATCACTTCGTGGGACGCGAGGCACAGCTGCGCGCCATCCAGGCTCACTTCGACGCCGGCAGCCGCTTGGTCACCCTCAAGGGTACCGGCGGTGTGGGAAAGACCCGCCTTGCCACTCGCTATGCCCGAGAGCAGGTCGAGGCACTGGACGGAGGCGCCTGGTTCATCGATCTGGCGGAGGTGGTCTCGAGACATGGCGTGGTGCAGTCTGCCGCGCTGGCACTGGGTGTGCGTCTCCGAGGCGGAAGCCTCGATGCGCTGGCGTCAGCTGTCGGCCGTGCGCTCGCCAGTCGGGGGCCCATGCTCCTGGTGGTCGACAACCTGGAGCAGATGCCCACAAGCGCAGTCAAGGTCCTCGGGGATTGGCT
>CAJWOS010000276.1 GCA_913044235.1 uncultured Pseudomonadota bacterium | reverse complement strand
CGGTGTCGGTGGCTGGCTCACCGGAGTCTATGTCGTCGACGGGTTCGACCGCTTCGAAGAGCGCATTGATGGATGCGCTGCTGATCAAGCGGCAACCCGGAAGGGCAAGGAGCACAACAGCCGCTGCGGCAACAGACGGGGAGCGGCGCATGACGGCCTCGACGGGAAAGAAGTCAGAACCAAGTCATCCGTGCGCGATTGCTGACGTTGCGTCGCGCGTAGACTTCGGCGTTGTAACGCTTGGCCCCGGAGTCGACGCACGAGGCTTGCCAAATCCGGCCAACCTGGAAGGTTCGTCGGTTACGCATACGTATGTCTGCGAGCATTCAATCGATGGTCATTGGCGGGGTTCAGGTCGACCTCGTCCAGCACGAAGTGCGGCGAGAGCATGAATCCTGCCGTCTTTCTCCGCAGGAAGTGGCCATCTTGCTTGCCTTTGCGAGTCGAGGCCACGACGTCACGCTCACGCGGCTGGAGCTGTATCGGGAGGCCTGGGGATACAGTCGTGAGCCCAGAGGGCGAGCCCTGGACTATGCGATGCGTCGGCTCCGCGAGAAGCTCGGGGCCACCAATCCCTCCGGTAGCATCCTGGGGACGGTGCGCGGAGTGGGGTACCGCCTCGCCTGGATGCCAGACTCGGGACCCACTGCCGCGGTTTCGATTCCATCCTCGAGCGAGGTTCCGGCCCCTTCGCTTCCGGCGGCCCCGGAGCTCGTCGGCCGGGCATCGTTGGTTGCGGCTGGGCTGGAGCTGCTGCTGGCCGAGGGCGCCTTGGTGAGCCTGCTCGGCCCCGGTGGCATCGGGAAGTCGAGTGTGGCTGCGGCCATCGTGCATCAGATTGATGGGTACACGCGGGTTTGGGTCGACCTGGAAGCGGTCGCGGTGGGAGGCGCGGAAGATGCCATCTCTCGCGCGCTGTTTCCCCCCGGCGACTCCGATGATCCGTTTGCAGAACGACTCATCCACTTGCTTGCGGTGCGCACGCAGCCAATCGTTCTTGTGCTTGACGGGGCGGAGCGACACCTTGAAGCGCTGTCGTCGCTGCTCGCTTCTGTCGAGCTGTCCGCACTGCACGTGCTCGTCACATCGCGAGAGCGCCTCCAGCTGCGCCGTGAAGCGCTGTTGCAGGTGCCGCCACTGTCGCCGGCGGCGGCCGAGACCTTGATTCGTGCGGTTGCGCGTCGTCGCGGAGTGCGCGACCTTCAGAACGAATCGGGGGTGCGGTCACTGCTGAAGGAGCTCGACGGGCTGCCCCTGGCGGTGGAGCTTGCAGGGGCTCGGCTGCGGACGCGGTCGGCGGCCGACCTTGCGCGGGCCATTGCGGGGGGCCGTCCGCTGCGGGCACGCGAGCGAGACCGTCCGGACCGACATGCATCGATGGCGGCGGTTGTGGAGTCCTCGCTCGAGCGACTGCCACCGGAACTGCAGGTGGCCATCCATGACCTGACCGTCTTCCAAGGACTCTTCGACATCGAGTCTGCCGCGCGGGCGCTCGGGATCGATGTCGATGATGCCGATGAAATGATCGAGGTGCTGGTCGACTCGTCGATGCTTCACTTCGAGGAACAAGACGGCGCGGTGGCGTACCGCATTCTGCGGCCGACCCACACGGTGTTGTTGCGTCTGCGGGGGATTCCTACGGCGGCGCGAGACCGTCTCGTGTTGCACTACGATGCACTGGGCCGCCTCGATCCGGTTCGGGCACTCGGTCGCGACCGTGGAGCCCTGCTGCGCACCCTGCGTCCCCATGCGCTTGACCTCGCAGCGCTTTCCGACGAGGTCGCGCTCCGCAAGCCGGGCTTTGCACTGCTTAGCCTCCTGGTCTTCCACATCATTGGAATGGGGGCTGTCGAACAGCGCGTTGCAAAGGCGATCCTGAGCCATTCGACTCCCACAGATGATCTGCATGCGCTCGGCATCGCGCTGGCATGCAAGATCCTGTCTGAGGTCGATCGCCTCGGCACGTTGCTGGCGCAGATGTCGGATACCGGCAGCCCAGAAGCCCGTCTTGTGCGGTTGTATCGACTCCAGAAGCGGGTGCCTGGAGAGCTGTCCATCGAACATGCGGCGCGAAACCTGCTCGCCGATGCCCGCCAGAGCAACGACCACTTCGTGATGGGGCGGGTCAGTGCACTGTTGGGGGGCATCCTGGTCGAGCGCAATGCGCTGGACGAAGCCGAAGAAATCTTTCAGAGCTATCTCACAGCAGCCACCATCGACCAAAACCTCGACAATCGGATTTCTGCATGGAGCAGTCTTGCGCGCGTGGCCTTTGCGCGGGGAGACTCGGCGGAAGCCATTCGCCGCCTGCAGTCGGCGCTTGGTGTGGCAGGCACCCAGCATCGCTACGCCGGAGTGCTCCTCGGAAACACCGGGCTCGTACACCTGGGGAGGGGCGACATGGAGGCTGCAGAAGAGACCACGCTGGAGGGGCTGGAGCTTGCGCGGCGCCACGGAAACCTGGCGCAGGTGATTCTGTCGTTTGGGGTTCTCAGCGACATCTACCTGGAGCTGGAACGGCACGACGAAGCGATGGGTGTGGCCCAGCAGGCCTATGATCTTGCGATGGAGCACCTCACACAACCCATGGAAACCGACCGCACCTGGGCCCATTTGTCGATGCACCACTGCATTCAGCGGAACTTTCCAGAGGCCCGTGCGATTCAGGAGCGCTGGCACGCGCGGTTCGGCCCCAGTCTCTCCAGTCTCAGCCGAGCGGTGCTTGCGCCGGTGGAGGCCTGGATTCAAGCCGGACTCGGCCACCACGATGAGGCGCTTGCGATGTTGCAGACCGACCCTGCGGTACCGGTCGTGTGGAAGCCGGGACTGGAATGGATGGCGAGTGAGGTGGCGCTTGAGGTGGGCGATCTCGATCGAGCCACCGCATGTATCGATCGGGTCGAGTCGCTCGTGCGCGAGAGTGGTGCCGGCGCACTGGTCCTGCGTCGGTCTCGACGCACCCGAGAGCGCATCGAGGCGATGCGAGAGAGCACGGCCGATTCGGACTTTTCGGGGGCGGCGTTGCTTGGAAGGACCGGTGATCCGGTCTCCTGACTCCGAGCCGCTGGGGCTGCCGCCGGGCCGATGCGAGAGCCGCTCTACGACCGCCTGCCTCAGTATTCGTAGTCTGACCAGGCGCCGTACATCGGAATCGCGGTGGCTGCGAGGGTCATGGCTTCGGCTTGCCGCATGGCTGGAGTGAGCAGAGGGTTGGTGAAGGGTTCGTGGTTTGCGAGCCGCTTCTCGGGCCGGGCGCGGAGGTACCGGATGTCGTTGTGGTGGCAGCCCAGCGATGCACTCTGATCGAGCACGCCATTGAGCCACTCCAGGCGTTCGTCGCCGATCAGTCCCTGGTAGGCCATCGAGACCCGGGTGCCTTCGCGAATGCCGGCACAGCGGCCCACGGAAAAGGCGGTCGATGTGGCCAGCTCGCGATGCTTGAGGGGCGTAAAGAAGTTGGCGAATGCCGGAGAGGCGGTAAGGAGGCGATACAGTCGGTCATTGTCGGCTTTTGGGACTACGTGCCACTCGACGGGCGCACGCCCTTGTGCGGTGAGATGTTCCACCGCCTCTCGCTCTCTCTGAAGGATGTTGGCACCGATCCGGGCAGTGATGAATTCCTGACTCTGAATGCAGAGGGTCGCGAGGCGGCGAACGTCGGCGAGCGTCTGTTGGATGCGCTCGCTGTCGGACTGGGTGGGGTGATCCAAGGGCACGTGCAGCTGCATCAGCAGGAGCATGCTCGCAGCAAAAAGAGTCTGTCCACCGGGGTTGGGAAAGAAGTCCAGCGCAACAGGGTCCACCTGGTCCCATGGACTGTGGGCGGTGATGTCCCAGCAGTCGAAATCGCGCAGTGCGGTCACCCATGGAAGCGTCTGTGCCTGCACCTCCGGATCGGCTCCCTGCGTCATCCAGTGGGCTCCTTCGGGTGCTGAGCGCCACTTCTCAGCCGCTTTGCGGAGTGCCTTTGCTGCCGGTCCGCGGTGGCTGGGCGGCGGAAGCAGTCCCTGGTCGATGTAGGTGTTGTCTTCGAACCCGAACAGAGGATGCAGGACCTCGCTTGCATCGCGCACACAGGTGCGGTCTGCCATCCACGGGTAGGCAGACAGGGCGTTCAGATCGGCCTCGATATGCGGGCGAATGGCGTTGGCCTGGACTGTGGCTTCTGTTTTTGCGGCCTCAAATTGGGCCTCGATCTCCGGATCGATGCGGACCAGGGCGCAGCCTGTGAGGGCCATGCCGAGCAGCAGGGCGCTGTCGTTTCCCATTTGGAAGAGTCCTTCGCCAAAGCGTGAGCGTACAGTGTAGTGGGGTTTGCCTGGGAGCTTGGCACATCGGGGTCGGAGTGGCGAGGCGACGCCCAGTGCGGGGTCTGCGCGCCTGGCTCCCTCGACTCGGTGGGCAGTGGACCGCTGATCACGCGAATCCGATCGCCGTTGAGGAGCGCCGTGCGCTCGGAAGGGGCGAAGGTCTCAGGGGTATGGACCAAGAACCGACGCTCGACCGCTTCACCGTCGACTTCCTGCTGGAGAGTAAACGCGTTGATACCGGCAGAAACCGAGGCGATGACTGCGTTGCGTATCATGCTGACGCTGGTTTCCGAGGTGTCTTCCGGCTCCACGCAGCCCATCGTGCACAGGGCGAACATCGTCAGACCGAGCGATTTCGCGGTGGGGGTGTGGGGCGCCGCTTTCCTTTCTCGGTCTCTCCATGCGAGGCAGGGCGCGGGCCCATTCCCAAACCATCGAGTCTACGTGGGTTCGGTTAGTCTGGCGCGTCTGAAGCCCACTCCCTCTTGAGCCTGGAAGGTCCGGTGACGAACCCTCCTGAGTCTGCGCCCCTTGCCCGCCTTGTGGAACAGGATGCTCTGGTGGGAGCGCTGTTCGCCGACCAGCTCGCGCCCGATGAGCGCGTGGAAGCATGGTACGGAGCACCCGCATACGGGGGGCCGCGCAGCTGGAGCGACCTTCTGCCCTACATTTTGGGGGGCTTCTGGCTTCAGTTCCTGGGCCGAGTCATCGCCACGCCTTGGCGACGCTTTCGCGCAGTGGTCGGACTCGACGCGCTGGTGTACCACCCCGTTCCCTACGTGTTGATGGTGCTCACCGATCGACGACTGCTTTCGACCCGATTTGAAGCCGGTCGAACCCTGCTTGACCAGCCCGGTGGGGTGCGCGCCATCGGTGAGACTCGATCAGCCACAAGTGCTGAAGGAGTAGACTGCTCCAGCAGCTTCGGGCAACGGATCCTCGCACTCGACGGTGCGCCCGACACCGCGGTTGCCATTCCGAAGGGAGTGGGTCCCATGGCCGACGCCACCCAGCAGCGGGGCTCGGCACTCCTGGAGGCCTTGGAGCAGCGCGGTTGGCTCGCAAAGGAATGATGGACGTGTTGCCGCTGCGCCGGCGGTCGATACATCCCGACATCCCTGGCTGGACCGAGCACTTGCATGCCCCGTTGTGGGGAGCATCGCACAGGGCCACGGGTCGTTCGAGCTCTCCCGACGGGCACTGCGAGGCGGTGTGCGCATCGAGGGCATGGTGTTTGCCTGCGGCTCAGATCAGCGCGACCACGGAGCGATGGATGTTCCGAGCTTGGCTCAGCGATGCGATGCCTGCGGAGCGGAGGATCTGGTGCTTGGTCAGCGCGGAGCTCTCGGTCGCGTAGTCCGCGTCGATGATCTGGGACTCTGCACTGGTGAGCGCGGTCGCCGAAGTCTCGCCCACAGACAGAGAAGCCAGCAGGCGCGTATGGGCCGCTCCCAGCACACTCCTGCCACTGTTCACGTCGGAGAGTGCAGTGTCGATGGTGTCAATAGCGCTCGAGGCGTTGGTGGTGGTGCTCACCGAGGCCCCGCCCAACGTAAGAACGACACCCCGAAGGTTGGTCAGCTGGATGTCGATGCGGTCGTTGCTGGTGTCGTTGGCACCCACCTGGACCGAGATGGTCGGAGCCGAGTTGTCGGTGAGAAAGATGCCGTTGAACTCGGTGGCAATCGCGAGGGTCTTTACTTGGTTTCGCAGCTCCAGGAACTCTTCCTGTGCGAAGGCTCGGGAGCCGGAGTCGAGGGTCTCCGAGGAGGACTGAATCGCCAGGGAGCGCATGCGCTGGAGCATGTCGATGGCCGAACTGTTCGCTGTCTCTGCAGCTTGGATGATGCTGATTCCGTCGTTTGCGTTGCGCATCGCCATGCGTAGGCCCCGCGACTGTGAGCCGAGCGTGCTGGAAACGCCCAGACTCGCGGCGTCGTCGGCTGCGCGATTGACCCGCTTCCCGCTCGACACTCGCTGGAGACTCCCAGTCAGGTTTTTGGTGTTTTTGGCCATGGCGTGGCCAATTCCGAGCGCCGCGGGGTTCGAGTTGAGCGTGATCATGGTCCAGTCCTCATGCACAAGCGTAGCACAAACGCGGCATAACAGAACCCAGACTCTTCAGACCTCCCGCTCGGACGGCCAACTCGGTTTCCCGGAATGGGCGCTTTCTATGGTTTTTGAAGATCGTGGGATGGGGAGCAATCGAAGTCGATCGCGTCTCGTGTTGCTGCGATGAGCAGGTACCGGCGAGTGTAGTAAGCTCTGGGCTAACCAACGCACTCTCTGGAGGTCCCGTGCGGTATGTCGTTTGTGTGCTGGCGCTGGTGACGGCTTGCTCCGACGCCGGTGTCACCAAGCACAACACGCCGCCCACCGCCGAGCTGACCTCCCACATTGACGGCGACGCAGTGAGAGACGGCTACCCCGTCCAGCTGCGTGGTGTGGTGGGGGACCCGAACCATCCGATCACCAGCTTGAGCGTGAGCTGGCTGGTGGATGCGGTCGAGGTCTGTCCCGAGAGCGTGCCGAGCAGTGATGGTGTGGTGGAGTGTGAGCTGATCTTCGATGCCACGGGCACAGGCACAGTGGTGCTCGAAGTACGAGACCCCGATGGCGGAGCCGCTGAAGCGCGGGTGACCCTCACGGTCACGCCGACGGATGCGCCCATGGTGTCCGTCACCGCTCCGGATGGGACGGACCGCCTATACGAAGGGCGGTCTCTGCGTCTCGCGGGTACCGTCGAAGATGGAGAAGACCTGCCCACCGACCTGATGGTGACCTGGGAGACCGTGGAGACCGGCCTGCTCGATGTGGATGTGGAGGTCTCCGAAGACGGCTCGGTGGCGTCTCTCGCCCGGCTTGACGCCGGTACCTACGACCTCAAGCTGCGGGCTGTGGACACTACTGGTAAAGAAGGCGTGGACAGCCTGAACATTGAAGTTGTGGGAGAGAATGAGCCCCCGTCGTGTAGCCTGACCAGCCCCGTGGATGGGTCTACTGTTGGATCGGGTGTGCCGACCCGACTCGAGGGGATGGCCTCAGATAGCCACCAGCCCGCCACGGAGCTGGCGGTCACGTTTGAGAGCGACGCTGACGGTCTGCTCGGCACGCCCTCGCCCGATAGCGACGGCACCGTGTGGATGACCACCGACACGCTGTCGCCCACCACCCACCGCATCACCCTCACGGTGACCGACGAGCTGGGCGAGGTGTGCTCGGACAGCATTGCGCTCACCGTGGGCAACGCTCCCACCGTGACGATCGACGCGCCCGCGATCGGCACGGTGGTGGATGTGGGTACCGAGCTGAACTTTGCGGCCACGGGTGGGGACAGCGAGGACGCGCCCACTGCGCTGGTGGGCACCTGGTCGAGCTCGGCAGACGGCACGCTGTGGACTGGTGCACTCGATGGCGCCGGCCAGTTCGGGGTCGACACCGATGCCCTGACTGCAGGCACCCACACTTTGACCGCGAGCGTGACCGACACCGACGGCATGTCGGCCAGCGCCACTGTCGATGTACGCATCAACGCCCTCCCGGTGATCATCGACGTCGCCATCACGCCCGACCCGGCCTGGAACGACAGCACGCTGGCGTGCACCGCGACCGCCACCGACGCGGAAGGCGCTGCTCCAGCACTGTCCTATGCGTGGACCAACCGCTCGACCGGTGCGCCGCTGGGCACGGGCAGCACCATCACCCTGTCGAGCAGCGTCGCCGCTGTCGGCGACCTCATCGCCTGCGAGGCCACCGCCATCGACACCGACGGCGCCACGGCCAGCGGCAGCGCCACGCGCAGCCTGTCCAACCGCGCACTTCGAATCTCGCCGTGGTTCGACCGCCGTGGTTACTGACCGGTCAGATGTATCACACAGGGCACGCTCACCTACCAGCTCAACGAGAACGATGAAGACGCTTTGCAGCTCGTCGACGACGCCGACCCAGTCTACGATCCCCGGCAGCTCGGCCAGGGAGTCGGCGAGGGGGACGGGGTCCACGTCGAGCATCTCGTCGGCCGGGTCTTCCCACCTGGACAGCGGCGCCCTCCGATTGCGGCACCGCCTCAGACCATCTCGCGGCTCGTCGAGCAGTACGGCAACAGGATCCGACCCCGCAATCTGTTCGGAGGCGCCCGGGAGCTGGACTTCAACGAGGCCGACGACTTCATCCGGTACATCCTCCTGGATGAAGGCCGCGAGGCCAACATCGTCGTCGTCTCGACCACGAACCAGGGGCGGAAGCCGCTGGTGAATCCGGAGCACCTGGCCGCGAGCCTCGCAGGAATGGCCACGGTGTACACCCTCGCCGGTCCGAAGACCTCATGGGCCTTCTCCAATGCGCTGGACAGGCTCGAACTCGGCGAGGAGTTCGGGTGCTACGACGGTGCCGTCCGGCTGTACCGTCCGGGGTTCAACCGCAGCTCAAACACTGCGGAGCATCCGCTGTTGCTCCCGTGGTGGATCTCGGAGGCCGGCTACGCGAAGGCCCGCATGGCACGCGTGAGCGGTCGCCTCGTGGAGCTGTTGACCCGGAACGTCAATGTCGCCTCCTGGTTCAACGTGGTCGGCCGGCACGACGTCGAGGTGCGCGTAGACCGCGTAGGGCGCCTCGTTCGTCGAGCCCTTCCATCTGAAGATGAGCGAGCCCCGGTTGACGACCGTGCGCTCGAGCGCCGCGTGGACGCGCGGGAACCACGCCTCGAGGAGCGCGTGGAGCTTCTCGAACTCGCCGAGGTCCGCGGAGCGGCCGTGGCGGAGGAGGTCGAGGCGGAACCACGACGACGCGAGGAAGTTCTGCAGCGCCGCGCGCTCGTTGAAGTCGAGCCGCGCGGCGCTCGCCTTCTGCTGCATGACGGCGTCCGCGAAGGCCTTGGCGTTCGTCGCGCCGAGGTCGAGGCCGAGGTAGCACGAGGTAGTCATAGCATACAACCCGGGCGGCTCAGCGGAATTCCTGCACGAGCCGTTCGTGAATTTGGTCCCAGAGCCCCCCGGCCCGGGGGTCGAGCCGGGAGGCCTGCCGGGCTGATCTTCGCAGACGGCCTCCTCCCGGGGCTGGTAGCAAAGCTGTAACTAAGTGTTACAAACACTAACTAGAGCTCAC
>CAJWOS010000275.1 GCA_913044235.1 uncultured Pseudomonadota bacterium | reverse complement strand
CTGTGCCGCAAGAGTCCAGTCCGCATGGTCCGACGTCCCGAAGACCTCGTGCGCAACAGCCACAGCGTCGTTGGGATTCAGGTCACCATCCCCCACCAGCACAACGGCTGCCTGCCACCAGGAATGGATGGGAAACACGCGCATCCCGAGCGGCGCGAACTGCTTCACTGGTCTGCGACGCTCCAGCCGGATGAAGATCCGCTCGTCCAGCACTGCAGTGGGAATCTGTTTGAGCGCTTCAAGCGCTCGGTTGATGTCGTCGGGGTACGCCCCCGCCGACCTCATCACTTGCGCCAGCTCCGCTGAAGACATCCGGCCCGAGACCGCATCTGCATACGCGCAGTACACAAACACATCGACTTCTGCATCATCGCCGAACAAGGTCTCGCGGGAACCCGGCACCTCTCCGCGGCGGTCCCGGAGCAGTTGCGGCAGCTTGTAGCCAAACTGACCGCGGATTGCGCGAACCCGACCGCGGCGGAGGTTTGACAGGTTGTCTTTCAACGTCAAACGCTCAAACTGCACGCCATCGATGCGCAGTTTTTCTTCCAGGACCTCTCGCATCTGCGTGGGGGAGCCCGACACAAAGAAGATCCGACTGTCGGAAGCCACCGATAGCGCCCGAAGCAGCGGGGGAGCGCCAGGGACCGACTGCTTCGCACTCGCTGGTTCCGTGGCGCTGCGTACCAAGCCTGCGATGGAATCAAAGTCCGTGAGCAGGTACGTTTTGTCGAGGTCCCAGCGGTAAATCCGCATTTTTGCATTCCCCATGACAGCTGCACCAAACCGGTAGCCGGACCGTTCCGGCGGCATGCAGTATCATGCTGCCGATGCCCAGCCGATACTACAAGCCCCCGAACCCCGACACAGGCCACTCTGAAGAGCGGCGCGTCATGAGCACAGAGGCAAAGCAGCCCCCACCGAATCTCGCGGCCAATCTTGCCGCAGCGGTAGCCGACACCCCGCCCCCCATCGGGAACAACAGCTCAGGCTCACCCTCGCACACAAAAGACCGCCACGTGCGGACCCGAGCGGCTCATCGTGCGCGTGGGCGAGCGAGCCGTCCGGTGTCGGACAGGTACCGCCTCCTCGACAAGCTCGGACAAGGGGGCGCAGGCGTGGTCTACAAGGCGATTGACCGCAGTCTCAATCGTCAGATTGCACTCAAGACCCTGCGCGACGAGCTCGCTGAAGACCGAGGCATGCTCGATCGCTTCGTTCATGAAGCCCAAGTGGTCGCCCAGCTCTCGCATCCAGCGATCATCCCAGTCCACGACCTGGGCCAGCTGCCCGATGGGCGCTGGTTCATCACCATGATGGAAATCCGAGGCAGCACCTTCCGCGAGCTTGTGAGTCGAATCCACAAGGCACGGCGTGGCGGACCGTTCGTGCCCACCGAAGATGGATGGACACTCCGTCGCGCTATCGAAGCATTCCGCACCGTCTGTGAAGCCATGGCCTTCGCCCATCGCAAGGGCGTGGTTCATCGAGACCTCAAGCCCGACAACATCATGGTCGGTGACTTCGGAGAGGTCCACGTTCTCGACTGGGGACTCGCGCTCGTCTTGACCGACAGCGAGACCACCGCGCCAGAGGCTCTTGCATCCGTCGAGACCGGTGCCTGGGACCTCGACCGCATCTCGACCCGCCACGGCGTGGTGGTGGGCACTCCTGCATACATGCCACCCGAACAGGCACGCGCCGACCGGGAGGGCATGGGTCCCTGGTCCGACGTGTGGGCGCTCGGAGCAATTCTCTACGCGATGCTCTACGGCCGTGCGCCCTACCGCGGTGGTGCAAACGACGTGCTCGAAAAGGTGCAGGCTGCTCCCCCCGTTGCGCCGAGGTCCATCCCCGTTCCCGCGCCGCTTGAAGACATCTGGAAGCAGTGCATGCGGATGGACCCCGAAGAGCGGTATCCCGACGCACGCGCGGTCGCTTCAGAAGTGGCCCGCTGGCTCGAAGGCTCGCTGGCTCGCGACAAGGCTTTGAGCCTCGTTGACGATGCGCGGAAGCTGCTGGAAGTGCATGCGGAGGTGAAATCCCGCTCCGTGCGGGCTCGCGAACGCGCAAGAGCCGCCCTCGCTACCCTACGGCCCTCGGCTGATCTCGCCACCAAGGAAAAGGCGTGGGCCCTTGAAGACGCGGCGCAAGCCCGCCAGGAAGAAGTGAACGGCCTCCTGTTCGACATCTCCACCAAGTGCCGCCTCGCCATGGCCCAGGTCCCGGATCTCCTCGAAGCCCGTTCGATTCTCGCTGATCTCTACCGGGCCCGAGCCGAGGAGGCCGAGACCGATGGCGACCCCAGTGCCGCCCGGGAGTACCGTGCACTACTCGTGGCCTACGACGATGGAAAGCACGCCGATTACTTGGACGCCGAAGCCGATCTGACCATCCACACCACGCCAAGCTCCGCCAGAGTGCAGGTACGCCCTTTCATCTCCAGATCGCGCCGACTGCAGCTCGACGAGCCCATCGGTCTGGGACAGTCCCCTGTCGAGACGCACCGACTACCCACAGGCAGCTACATCGTCGAAGCCGCCCTCACCGGCCATGCAGTGGTGCGCTATCCCGTGTTGCTGGAGCGCGGGCGAGGCTGGAGTTCCATCCCTCCGGGACAAGATGCACCGGCCCCGGTCCACATCCCTCCCCGCAACGCGATGTACCCCTTCGAGCGGTATGTTCCGGCCGGCTGGTTCTTGAGTGGTGGCGATGCGCTCGCTCCGGGATCCCTCCCTCGGCAGCGCATCTGGGTGGATGACTTCGCGATTGCGAGCCGGCCCGTCTCTCATGGAGACTACGTCACCTTTCTGAATGACCTTGTGAACAGTGGTGCATCCGACCAGGCACAAGCTCGCGTGCCACGCCTCACAGAACCCGGCAAGCGTTCTCAGAAGGCGCCCATCTATCACTGGAACCCAGCACGGAGTCGCTGGGAGATCCCAAAGCGGGCGGCCGGAATCGTGTTGAGTCCGCAGGCGCCGGTGATTGGCGTCAGCTGGTTTGATGCCGTGGCGTACTGCCTGTGGCTCGGGGCTCGGTCGGGACGACCCTTTCGACTGCCAGGCTCACTGGAATGGGAGAAGACTGCTCGAGGGGTCGATGGCCGGACATTTCCCTGGGGCAACCATCCGGATCCGGCATTTCACTGCATGCAGGACTCTCACCTCCCTGACCCCGGCCCGCCTCCGTACACCGCGTTTTCCGTGGATGACAGCCCCTATGGTGTCGCCGGGATGGGCGGCGGCGTGCAGGACTGGTGTGCAGACCCCTGGCGCGCCCAAGGTCCTTCGCGTCGGGGCAGCAGGGCCGTCAGCCCATCCGCCCATCGCGCAGCCGATGCGATGCAGACGACCGGCGCGCCCCGACGGGTCATCCGGGGCGGCGCATGGAACCTAGACGAGCGCGGATGCCGCTCCGCAGCTCGAAGCGCGATGTCCGCCGGCAGAACCGCCGACAACGTGGGCTTCCGCGTCTGCCGTACACTCACTGCGCAGGACCTGCTCGCACCCACCTAAGCCCACGCCAGGTCATTGTTCCGCCGATCCGCAGCCACTGCAGCCGAGGCGGCCTTCAGTCTCCGAAGCGGTAGATCGTGCTTCCCGGCTGTGCCGTGAGGAGAGTGGCTGCACTTGCTCGCTGCACGGCAGCTTCTTCGGACCGTAACGCCCGAATTTCGCGCCGAAGGGCCTCGTTTTCCGTATGCATGCGCTCCGTTCGAGTCTTGATGGTGGCTAGGTGGTACTTGAGCTCGTGCCGCCGCAACAGGCCGTCTTCACCGGCAAGAGCCATCCAAAGTGCCCCGAGCACAAGGCCTACTGGCAAGATATTCCAGATGAGACGACGGATGAAGACCTTGTTCACGGGAACCCTCGAGGCGGCATCGGCCGCGGTGCACCCGTTATATCCGTTGACGTGGCAAGAACCAACCCAGAACGAGCGTGCAGGCACCTTTTGGGGCTCAATACGCCGCGTAGCTCTTTTCCTCGACCAATCTTGATCCGAGCGCGAGGTTGATCGAGCGCTTCAAAGCGGCGCGCCGGTCGTTGATCATGTACACGCTGCGCGCCAGCTCCACGAAGCGGGCACCAAACTCGCCATCGCGCTCCAGATCGCGAAGGTCGTCTTCCACGTTCCAGAGCGACTGATTGACTTCGCGCAGAGCCTCCCAGTCTGCGAGCGCTTCCAGGGCGGGGTGTCCTGCATCCGACCAAGCGGCCCGCAGCGTTGCCAGCTCGCTGCGGATGTTCTCCAGCTTCGCGCTGTCCTTGATCTGCTCTTCTTTGATCAGAAGGATGGTGATCTTGTCAACCACATCACCCAGAGGAAGCTCGACCTTCATGGACTCTCCACAGCATGTTTGGAATGCTTGCCTATCCAATCTCCCAGGGACGCGGCCACTGAAGAGAACACACTCGCCCAGTCTCCGGGCGAAGGCTGCCGAAACAGTCGCATGCTGGGGTACCAGGGCGTGCGATGCGGCAGGTGTCCCCATCGCCAGTCCGCCGGCCGGGACAAGACCACCCAGGTGGGCCGGCAAAGCGCTCCGGCGAGATGTGCGGTCGAGGTGTCACCCGTGATGATCAAGTCGGCTGCGCTCATCACAGCAGCAGTATCGATGAACGCGTGCGACTGCAGGTCCAGCCGCGCCCCGAGGTCCACGATGGGCATGGAGGCCGGAGCCTCATGGAGCTGCTCGAGACCGTGAAACTTCTGGATGCTGATCCAGCGAACCCCCGGCACGCGCAGCGCGGGCTCGAAGGCTGGCAATGGTGGAGACCGAAGGTGATCACGCTCGTAGGCCGGGTTGCCCTGCCAAGCGATCGCCACCAACGGACGACCATCATGGAGCTCGTCTCTCCAGTGAGCCACAGCCTGGGGGTCCACGGCAAACACGGGAGCGGCGGGCGCCAGTGCTTGGCCGTCTTCCTGCAGCCGGGCGCCGAGACTCATCAGCCCCACATGAGCGGTGCACCCGACCGCCTGCAAGCCTTCCGCGGTCGAGACCTGCTCTCGCGAGATCACCGCGTCGACACCGTCGACACTCTGCAAGAGACCGTGCAGCCGCTCCGGAGCGGCCACCACTACCCGAGACGTCCTCTGCGCGAGCCTTGGCAAGAACCGCGCCCACTGGAGCGTGTCGCCAAACCCTTGCTCGTGATGTACCACCACCCCTTCCGGCGGCGGTTCTCCCGAGGTCCAGACGGGCTGCGGCAACGCGCGGTGCTGCGGCCGAGCGCTCCGAACCTCGTATGCCTGAAAGCCCTCCGTAAAGCGATGGGCAGACAGCAACGCCAATGCCCGATTCCAGGCCACGCGCACATCACCAGGCGCACGTCGTTCAGCTTCATCGTAGGCCGCCAGGGCACCGGAGATGTCCCCATCGGCGCGGAGCGCATTTCCGTAGGCCGCCCACCAACCACCGCTCTGCGGGTCGAGCTCCGCCGCCTTCAACGCCGCCTCCGCTGCAGCCTTTGCGTCTCCACAGCTCTCCAGCGCAGCCGAGAAATTCCCCCAAGCGAATGCATCGGTGGGTGCGAGTGCCACCGCCCGCTCGAGTGCCCGACACCCTTGCTCGTGCTGCCCCACCTGCCGACGAGCGAGACCAAGGTGTTGCCATACATCCGAGCGCGCAGGACTCAGCGTGACCGCGTGCTCCAAGGCTTCCACCGCGGATCCGGGACGCGCCGCCGCGAGAAACGCAGCCCCCAACCCCAGCCAAGCGTCGGCAGAGGCGGGCGCGCGTTCCACATGCTCGAGTGCCCGGACCAGCGACTGAGACGGATTCGACACACGAGCTCCCAGGGGTAGACCCTCAGTTCAACGCGTCGCAAAGTACCCCGTCACCCGGCATCCTGCAGGCCTACCGAGGGCTCGACTCAGGGTGCTCCACTCGACGAACCTCCACCGGTCCCACCCTGCACATTGGCCTCTGTCGCGATGGCGAGCCGGGTAAGCCCATGACTTCGAGCCAGGTCCATCACCTGCACCACACGGCCGTGGTCCACATCTTTGTCGGCTTTGATCACCACCTGGGTGTCCTTGGAAGACGCCGAAAAGGCTTCCTTGAGCTGGGACAGAGTCGCGGGATCATCATCGAGCATCACCTGCCCATCGGCCTTGACCCACACTTTGAGGTCGTTGTCTTCCTGGAGGATGGTCTGCGCCGAAGACCGAGGGAGGTCCACCTCAATCCCCGGTGTGGTGATGAAGTTGGTGGTCACCATGAAGAAAATGACCAGCTGGAAGATGATGTCGATCAAAGGCGTGACGTCAACCGGAGACGCCACCCGACGACCTCCGGCGAATTTCATGTGCGCTCCTCGTCCGATCCAGCGCCGAGCAGGTCGAGAATCTGGAGCGCCGAGTCTTCGAGGTCGAGGGTCAAGTCGTCGACCCGCGCCAACAACCAGCGATGGGCAACCACGGCGGGAATCGCCACACTCAACCCTGCCATGGTGGTGATCAACGCTTGCGAGATGCCTCCGGCGAGGCTGCCGATCACTCCGGGCCCCTGCACCTGAATGACTTCGAAGGTCTGGATCATCCCCCAGACCGTGCCGAGCAGACCCAGCAGCGGAGAGATGCTCGCGACCGTCCCGACCACTTCAGCCCCTCGCTCAAGCTCAGCAGCTTCACGCCGACCCACTTCTTCGAGTCGTTCCTTGATGACCGGACGCGGGCGACCCCGCAATCCGATGGCGGCCTCGGCGACCCGTGCCACACTCGTGTGATCGTTTTTCCGACAAGTGGTGAGTGCATCATCAAAGCGACGCTGCTTGATGAGCTCCTCAATCTCTACCGTCAATGCACGAGGGACCACCGCGGACCGGCGCACCATCGCCATGCGCCACAGAAACGCGGCTGCGCCAACCACGCTGCACAGTCCGATGGGGACCATCACGGGCCCCCCCGACACGAGGAACTCAACGAGTTCAGACAAACCGTGCTCCCAAGCGCATCGCAGACTTTCCACCGGGCCCCATCCCAACCGCATGCGCTGAGGAAGGCGGCATGGTCAGGAAGGAGTTTGCTGAGGTGCAGCGATGATGACACCCCTCGGTGCCAGCCGCCTATCGGAGTCCCCCCACGTCTGCATCATCCCTCTGCAAGTCGCCCACCGACCGAGGCTGTACCATTTCTTGAACACTGTCTCAATTTACACGTTCCACTTTCTGAACAATGGCTGGCCGTGATCGAAATGTCGTGCACTTTGTCTCCAGGCCTTCGGTTCACGCTCCTCACGAAACCACGGCCACTATGCCATTTTGCACCGATTTCAGCGCCAGCCTCACGCTTTCCGACCGCTGATCCGTACCCTGGCACGACCTTTGCTTATTCGGCAGGAGACCTCGATGGACACCGGAGCACACATGGCACGTTCCCAGACCCGCAGCAGCGCAAAAAGTGGCCAGGGGAGTCCCCTCCTCAACCGGTATCTAAAGCGCATGGGGCAGATTCCACTCCTGTCGCGTGAAGACGAGGTGGAAGTCGCCCGTCGTGCGGCTGACGGGGGCCCGGATGCCGAGCTTGCCAAGCAGGCGCTCATCAACGCAAACCTCCGGCTCGTGGTGAGCATCGCCAAGCAATACACCTATCGAGGTCTTCCGCTGCCCGACCTCATCCAGGAAGGCAACCTCGGCCTGATGAAAGCAGTCGAAAAGTTCGACTGGACTCGCGGGTTCAAGTTTTCCACCTACGCATCCTGGTGGATTCGCCAGAGCATCATCCGCGCCATCGAGAGCCAGATCCGCACCATTCGGATTCCGATCTACAAGCTCGAGCTCGTGAATCAGATCCACTACGTCCAAAAGGTCCTCTACCGCCAGCTTGGCCGCGAGCCGTCGCACACAGAAATTGCGGAGCGACTCGAGGTGGAGCCGGCCAAGATCGACGAGCTGATGCAGCTCACCCGGGAGCCCATGAGCCTTGACAGCCCGGTCTCTGACGACTCTGACAGCACTGTGGGCGACTTCATCGAGAGCCCCGACGCCGTCGCTCCCGGCACCGAGCACGATGTGGCCACGCTCACCGACGAGCTCTGCCACGCACTCGCCACGCTCACGCCGCGTGAAGAGACTGTGGTGCGGATGCGCTACGGGCTTGGTGAACCGATGAACTACAGCCTCGAGGAAATCGGAAGCCGGTTCAGGCTCACCCGAGAGCGGATCCGCCAGATTGAGCTGAAGGCGATCCGGAAGCTGCGGTTGGCGAGCCGCTGCCAGGACCTCGGGGCCTACATGGCCAGCTGAGCAAGCCTCACTCCAGCCGACCGACTCTTCGGAGTCGGTTTTCTGGTTGTTGGGCCGGTCGTTTCTCAGCGAAGCCCTGCAGGCCAGCCGCCCTTCCGGGGGTCGCTTGCGCCCAGCATGGTGTCCGCACCGGTCTGATGAATGACCTGGACCGCACTGAAAAATTCCATTTCTCGGACCTCATGTCCGTACGACTCCAGAGCACGCACCGTGTCGGCGGTGAATCCTTGATCGAGGAACAGCGACTCAGGCTGCCACTGGTGGTGGAACCGGGGCGCGGCGACCGCTTCGGATGGATCATGACCAAAATCCACGATGTTCAGGATGACCTGGAGCGTAGACGTGATGATGAACGGTCCCCCGCTCGCACCCACAACAATGCGCTGCTTTCGGTCGGGACTGAGCAGGACCGTGGGGGACATGCTCGACAGCGGGCGAGCTCCAGGCGCCACGGCATTGGCTTCGCTGCCCACGAGTCCGTACGCATTGGGCACACCGGGGCGCGCCACAAAGTCGTCCATCTCATTGTTCAACACCAGCCCCCAACCAGGCACGGTCACTCGACTGCCAAAGCTCGTGTTGATGGTGGTGGTAAGAGCCACCGCCATTCCGTCTGCATCGAGCGTAGACAAGTGCAGCGTGCCGCCGTCTGTGCCGGGGTCCACCGGCATTCCGTAATAGTCGGCGCGAAAGGTGCGACCCGGAACTATCGCTTCCCGCACCGCATCGATGCGCTCACGGCAAATGACCTGATCAGCCAGCGCCTCGCCGAGGCGCTGCGCGGCGAGGACTGATCGTGGTCGAAGGCCAGCAGCGGGGGTGGGTGCTTGCTGCGCTCGGCATGTTGTTGGTTTCCACCGATTCCTATTTCGTGCGGCTCGCCGACATCGACGGCTGGACAATGGCCTTCCTCGTCTCCATCGCGTCGCTGCCGGTTCAACTGGTGCTCCAGAAGGTGATGGAAGGTGGTGATGTCGTCGGCGCGTTCCGGGCCTCGCCCCGTGGGCTTGCCACGGTCGGGATCCTTTCGGGGGTCAGTCAGGTGTGCTTCATCACTGCGATCACGCAAACCGACGTGGCGAACGTGGTCGTGATCGTGGCGGCGTCACCGATCATCGCTGCGATCGTGGGGCGAGTGTTCGTCGGTGAACGAACGAATCAGCGCACTTGGATCGCGATCGGCATCACCGTCTG
>CAJWOS010000274.1 GCA_913044235.1 uncultured Pseudomonadota bacterium | reverse complement strand
TGTCGAGCACCTGCTGCACCGGCAGGGGAGAGGCCTCGTCGAGCAGTAGCCCTTCGCCGTGCCACAGAGTGACGCTGCAGAGGACGTCTTCTTGGAAAAACATGTCGACGGGTGCCGCAAAGCCGGGATGGTCGATGCTGCGCTCAAAATAGTCCGCATACGCTTGGAAGCCGTCGCGGTCCCACCGCACGGACACCAAGAAAGTGCGAGTCTCGAGCTTGGAGCCACATGAGACGCAGCGTGGCGAAGCGCGGGGTGTGTCGTCGTTGCCGCAGTCCCAGCAAAACCGCCGTGCGCGGTCCGGTCGGTCGTCGTTCGCCAAGTAGAACATACGACCTTCAGCCAGGCGAACCAAGCCTTCCACCGTGTAATGCTCACTGAGCAGCGTACCGGGTGGGAAGGGATGAGGGCGCGGAGAAGAGGATGACATCGCGAGCCGAGGGGGGGTTGGGCGTGCCGGGAGGCTTAATCGGGGAGCATGGGGTCGGGGAAGAAGAATCCGACGACCGATACAAACAACTGTCGAGTGTCGCGACGAAGGGGACCCGTCGGCGAGTGGGGAGAAAATCAGCCCTACGCAGACAGGAGCTTCGATTGAGGCCACCTGTCTCCCAGGTACCGCATAGTAGGGCCTGACGACTGCGGCGGCAACGCACCGCCGCAGTCGTCAGGCCCTTCAACACCTGTCGGCAGCGCGTCTGGCGTGTCTGTCAGGAGGAATACAGCCGGTGAACCATGTCTCCTTCCAGCTTGATGGCCGCGATGGTGTGGCGCGTGCGGCAACTCTGACCCTTCCGCACGGCACTGTACGCACCCCGGTCTTCATGCCAGTGGGCACTCAGGGTGCCATTCGCACACTTTCACCCCACCACGTGCTGGAGACTGGAAGCCAGATCGTCTTGGCGAACACCTACCACCTGTCGCAGCGGCCGGGTGCCAAGATCGTCGCGAAACACGGTGGACTGCACGATATGATGCAGATCCCGCGTCCGATTCTCACGGACTCCGGGGGCTTCCAGGTGTTCAGCCTGGAAAAGGCCTCCGTCACGGAGGAGGGCGTGACCTTTGCCTACGAGGTTGACGGACGACGCACCTTCTTGTCGCCAGAAGTGTCGATGGAAGCCCAGCAGCAGCTTGGTGCCGACGTCGCGATGGTCTTCGACGAGTGTCTTGCCTTTGGGACCGACAAGGACGCGGCCACACGAAGTGTAGACCGCACGGCTCGTTGGGAGCAGCGGAGCAAGGATGCCCACCATCGTCCCGATCAGTCCCTCTTCGGAATCGTACAGGGAGGATTTTGGAAAGATCTACGCGAGCGATCGGCCCGTCAAATCACCAAAATCGGCTTCGATGGCTACGCACTGGGGGGGTTGTCGGTCGGAGAGGGGCACTCAATTATGTGCGAAGTGCTCGACTGGACCACGCACCTGCTTCCGGAAGACCGACCTCGGTACCTGATGGGCGTGGGCCGACCGCTCGACCTGGTGGAAGGAGTGGCGCGGGGCGTGGACATGTTCGATTGCGTGATCGCCACTCGGCATGCGCGCTCAGGCACGGTGTACACCGACCGCGGACGCATCCGTCTCACCGACAAGCGCTACCGCACCGACATGTATCCAATCGATGCTGGTTGCGATTGCTACGCCTGCAAGAACTTTACGCGGGCATACATCCATCATCTCCTGCGGGTGGGAGAGGTTTTGGGCAGCGCCCTCTGCACCATCCACAACCTCGCCTGGTTCCACAACTTCATGCGAGGCATGCGGGACAGCATCCTCAAAGGAACCTTCCAGGACTTTCGTGCGGAGGTGCACCGTCGCTACCCCGAGCGGACGTCTCCAAAGCCGGTGGCCGGAGGCGGAGGCGGAGGCGGGGCTCGCCGAGATCGTGGTGCATCCCGCAAAGGCAGAGGCAAGGGCAAGCCCAGAGGGCGCAACCGCTGAGACGTGTGGGCATGGCCCGTGGCGGTGACCACTTCCTGCGATGCGAACCCGGAAGAATCACACACCGTTTCAGATGAGCTCGTATTTGCGGAGGCGGTAGTTGAGCGTGCTGCGGGCGATGCCCATCTCGCGGGCGATGCGCGTGCGGTTGCCGTCATGGCGAGCCATCGCATCGATGAGGAACGCACGCTCGGCAGCGGGCTTCCCGCTCGGGTCGATCGAGACCGGCCGCGTCTTGATGTTGTGAAACGACAGGGCCGCAGGGTCGATTCGGGCGCCATTCATTACGAATGCCCGGGTGAGCACGTTGCGAAGCTCTCTCACATTGCCCGGCCAGTCGTGTCGCTTGAGCAGCTCCAGTGCGTCGTCGGTTGCGTAGGCTTCTCCGTTGAGGTGCCGGAGCAGGTACCGCGTAAGCACTGGGATGTCGGCGATTCGTTTGCGAAGCGGGGGCACATCGACAGCGAGAACGGCCAACCGGAAGTAGAGATCCGAGCGGAAGTTTCCGGTGCGTGCGTCGGTCGACAGATCGCGGTTGGTCGCGGCGACAATCCGCACATCGGGGAACGACACCTGACTACCGCCCACGCGACGGACTTCGCCGGTCTCGAGCACTCGCAGCAGCGATGCCTGGCAGGTCTCGGGGAGCTCCCCGATCTCATCGAGAAAGAGGGTGCCTCCATCCGCCTGAAGAAAAGCACCATCTCGTCTCTCCTCGGCTCCGGTGAAGGCTCCCTTTTCATGCCCGAAGAGGGCGCTCTCAAATAGCTCGGGACGGATGGCGCCACAGTTGAGCGCCACGAATGGTCCATCTGCCCGCGGACTGTGCTCGTGAATCCCACGTGCGATCAGTTCCTTGCCGGTGCCGCTCTCTCCGATGACGAGCAGCGTGAAGTGATGCGCAGCCATGCGGCGCAGCTTTCCGAACAAGCTCTTCATGGAGGCGGAGTGTGCAACCATTTCGCCGAAGTGTGTAGAAATCACGGGCTCTTCGTCGACAAAGCGCTCGGTGCGCAGGACGGTCTCTCCAAGGAGCAGCTCTTCTTCGGCGTACAACGGGGTGATGGCCCGGACGCGTTCACCATCAAGATAGGCGGCGCCTCGGCCGGGCTCGACCATGACGCGCCCGCGACTCACCCGCAGGTAGACGTGGTCGCGGGTGAGGCGCGTATCCGGGAGCACGATCTGGCTGCCCTCACCGCCCAGTCCCACTCGCGGACTTCGCAGGACAAAGCGACTGTTCTTTCCAGGCCCATCCACGATGCTCAGGGCGGCCCGCTCGACCCGCAGGCCATCGGCCACGGTCCCCACGACTTGTTCGTGGGACTGGTCGGTTGGGCGCGGTGCGGTGGGGCGTGCCTTCGCGGCCTGCAAGACGAGTGTGGCGGTGAACTCACCGATCCGAACGCTGGCTCCGTCGCTGAGAGAAGCATGACCATCGACACGTTCGCTGTTGACCCATGTGCCGTGTCGGCTGTGGTCGTCGACTCGCCATCCTCGATCGTTGCCGCGAAACGTACAGTGCAGTCGGCTGATGGTGGTTCCGGGAAGGGCGATGTCGCACTGGTCTGCGCGACCGATGGTGGTCCGGCCAGGTCGCAGCCGATGTTCTAGAAGCAGGACTTCGCCATGGAAGATGCGAATTCGGGGCATGGTTGTACCTCAAGCGAGCCGTACGGGCCTATATCCAGTCTGACCGGCGAGCGAGCCACCTTGATGGGCACTGGAATTGCACGCCTCAGCGGGTATGCGTTCGGCGGGTGCTTGGTTACGGCGCGAGGCCTTGGGCTTTGCGTTGGAGCGGCTCGAGCGAGGATGGCATGCGTTGGTGGCAGCTCGAGTATCGTTGGAGCCCGCGATGGATCGGTTGACCGGGTCGGCTCCGATGGTCGCTGCGCTTGGACTCTGGCTCCTCGGTCCCGGAGGGGCCGGCATGGCCTGCGGTGGATGCCAGGACCCCGCCTCCTTGGGTGAAGGGAAGCCGTCCGAGGCAGGTTTTGCGAAGCCGGTCACAACGGTGGTGCCTCGTCCACTCGGCGCCCGGAGGATGCACGACCTCGACCTTTCGCCCACGATGGTGGCCTTGCAATCGGGGGCGAAAGTGTGGATGTGGGCAGACGGACGGAGCAATGCCATCAGCTACCCAATCGATTCGGTATCTTGGTCGGAGCGAGGGTTTGAGTTCGAGACGGCCAACGGACTCGCTCGGGTGCTCGCGCCTGGGGGCGGCTTGTACTACCGAGCGGGAAGGTCTGCGTTGACGCCCGCGCGTCCGCTGCGCGAGATGCTGCAGGAGCGTCGTCTGCCGCCGGCTGGATTCGACGTTCGCTACATCGCGGGCGCTGGTGGTTCCCGGGTGCAGGCCGTGTTGGTCGGGCCTGAGGAGCGCCGCGTTCGACTTGGCTTGTTCCAGGGGCGACCAGATGCGCAGATCTGGTTGCGCGGAAAGCTTCCCGAGCGAGGCAAGCCCTCGCCGGCGGTTTCTGGTGACTGGTTCTTTGAGCGGGACGCCGATGGACGGTTTGCGGGGACGCCGCCGGAAGGCGCAGAGCCGCAGGCTTTGGTACCAGTCCCCCCAGAGCGGTCCGAGCGTTGGCTGGCAGTGGCGCAAGCCTTTCGGAAAGACGGTGAGCCTCTGACCCTGGGAGCTTCAGTCTACATGGACCTCGACCAGGACGGCGAGAGTGAGTCGGTGCTCTGCTTGGATGGTTCCATTGGCATGCTCGAGCCACGATGCGTAGTCGTGGACGAGGTGGATGGGGAGGCACGGCTGTATGCCGCCGGCCTGCCGTGGGTGGCGAATGGAAATCCGCCGATTGTGTTCACGATGAACGGGGCGCCGTACTTGCTGATGGTCTCGCCGGAAGAGCCATCCGTGGCATTTGTGCTTCGCTACTACGGTGCTGGCTGGATCGTGGAACCGCTTCAGTAGCCGGTCGGTCGCGGGCGCTGCGCCTGGAGCCCCCGAGCCAGCATCGGTCGACGCGTTGCAGTTCCGCGCGCTGGGGTTCATGGTCGAGGACGTGGGCACGAGTCCCGAGGGACACATTCCACATGCGTCGACCAGCGCACCAGTGTTGGATTCACGGATGCATCGGAGTCCGAGCCAGATCCTCCCAGTCGCCGTGCCACAAGACCACATCCGACTCCACCACTGAGACCTGTGGAAGAAGGTCGAGGTTGACGGCCTGCAGGATGCGCGGCGACGCCGCAGCGAAGGTGACTGCGGGACAGATGGCGATCAACCCGGCCGCCGCGGCCCGGTCGGTTTCGGTGCCGTTTGGAATGACTGCCAGAACAGGTACGCTGTGCCGCTGAGCGATGTCTTGTGCGCCAAGGACCACGCGTCGGCTGTCGGCTTGTTCGGGATGCCACCACACCACAACGTAGCGCTTTCCCTTTTCCGGCATTCGGCCCTGCCACCAGTCCATCCGTCGTGTGGAAAAGGGCTCGCCGAGGGCCATGAATGCGGCGAGTCGGCCAGATAGTCCTACGCGCTCGACAGAGTTGCCGTGGTGCGCAAGCAAAGTGTCCCGCGCTTCGACGGCCGCCGCGAGCTCGAACGCGTCGGCCGAGTCAACGAGCTCCATGTACGACTGGGCGAAACGCGCCTTTGCGCCGGGTGGACCCGCAGGCCGCGGCGCTTCGGATGCGCTTGCTGTGAGCGCGATGAAGATGGCAAGGGCGAGCGACATGCAGATCTCCGGGATGCCTCGAAGATCGGCACGATCCACTGGATACCTGAGAACTTTGGATCGCTTTTCTTGGTGTGGTCCAAACGGCCCACCGAGACGACGTTCAGTCCTCAGCGGAGGAGCGCATGGCGGGTGCCTCCCAGGCGCGACTCTTCAATCCTTGGGCGGCATGCCATCGCACGGCGGGATCCGGATTCTTCGACAAGCGCTGGAGCACGCCAGGAAGGTCGATGGAGGCGGGTTGTGTGCGGCTGAGCAGTCGCGTGGCAGTGCGCCGAACCCGCTTGCGCGGATCTTCGACCCACGGAAGAAAGGTCTCCGCGTTGGTGGACTCCAGCCAGAACATCCCTTCAAGTGCCGCGATGGTGGCATCCTCATCGGGGGTGGTTCCGATGGAGCGAAGGCCGCCGCCGAAGACCGGAGTGTGGGGGATTCCGTGCTCCTGCGGTGCCACGAGCGGGAGGCTGTAGCGGCCGTTCAAGTCGGGCGCTGCGACCGCTGCGCCTCCAGGGGGTGTGCGCTCCCCCGACCAGACCTCGAGGATGGCTTCTACGCTCGCAGTGTCGCCCAACAGTCTCGCGGTCTCGATGGCGAAGCCGGTGCGAAGGGCGGGGCCAAGGGGGTCGGGCAGGCGCGCGGGCTCGGGATTGGTTTGACCGCTGCCCACATAGACGTTGAAGCCAAAGCGTGCCCGCATGATGTCGCGTCCTTCGCCAGCCACGCCATCTTCCGCGCCCGCGAGGGCTTGTTCCACCTGTTCGTCCAGCTCCGCGTAGTTGGCGGCGATCTGGGCTGTGGGTAGTCCGGGATGCACCGCCGTGTCGCGGGGCAGGCGCCATGCGGTGTGCGTGAGGCAATTCCGACCGAACCATCCCGCTTGGGCGCAGTGCCTGAGGCCTTCCACCGCCAAGCCTGCGTGGCCGAGCTCCTCACCGGCGCGAAAGTGGCATTCCTCGCGCCAGGTCCCTTCCGGAACCTCTGTACAGACCGCTTCTGCGCTCTTGGAGTCGCCGGCGGCTCCGAAGTTGGCGGCGGCCTGCACACGACAGGTCGTGGCAAGCTCTTCGAACGTTTCTTGGGCGCAGCGCTGCCAGAGCGCACTCGGGTCGTCTGGCCAGGGAGCGAGTGCATCGAGCGCCGGGTCGGCCGTTGGTGCGGTAGCACATGCGGTGCCCAGGACCAGGAGGAGACGATTCACTGGGCGGTCCCGTCGGGTGGAGGCTTGGGAGCTCGGCGCTCGGTGCCCAGATGGGGACGGCCGAGGACTTGGCGACACTTCTCATCTGCGCCGGCAGTGCGGACTCGCCCGCAGAGGGCGGCAGCGTGCTTCGGTGCTGTGATGGCCAGCCGGAGAAGGACGAGGTCGCGACTGGTCACATCCTTGATCTCGGCGAGTCCGGCATCGAGCACTTGATCATCGACCCGCGAGTCTGCGACCGCAGGCTGCAGCATTTCGTAGCGACAGGTCTCGCGTTCGGCCGCCACACGGATCCCCGCGCACTCTCCGATGGTCGTGGGCGCGCCCGCACCACAGGCCATGGCGAGCATTGCGACACCGCAGTGACGAATCAAGGGAGGTTCCGGCGCAGCGGGCCCCAGGCTGCGGGCTCACCGGCAAGGATTTGCTTGAAGGCGGCGCGTCCGATGGCTGCCTCACCGGTGTCTACGCAGTGCTCGTACGCGCGTGCCTCCAGCTCGGACCGTGCGATGGCGGACTGCCCGACGCTGGCGAGGACGCCTGCCTTGAATGCAGCCACGGCTGTGGGCGACTTCCGAGCCACCATCTCCGCCAAGGTCTGCGCCCGTGCCAGGCCGGCTTCGAGTGAGTCCACCTGTTCCTGGACGAGACCGATTCGCGTGGCTTCCGCGGCGGAGATCTGCTCACCGGTCATCCCCAGCCTCAGGGCTTGCGCCACTCCCACCATGCTCCACAGTTCACTGGTTCCGCCGGCTCCGGGTAGGATTCCGAGGCCGGTCTCGGGAAGGCCGAACCGCGCATCGGGTCCTGTGATTCGGTAGTCACAGCACAGCAAAAATTCGGTCCCCCAACCGAGTGCGACCCCGTTTACCACGGCCACATGAAAGGCTGGTGCACGGCGCAGCCGAGCCAGCACGGTTCGCTGCCTGCGCACATGGGTCTTGACCTGGGCATCGGACCACCCGCGTCGTTCCGTGACGTCTGCACCCGCGATGAAGAGGGGAGTGCCGCGCCGGCTCTTGCGCGACGACGAAGTGATGATCGCGCGAGCACCACCGTCTTCGATGAACGCAGAAATGGCTTCCCAGTCGGCCAGTGCTGTGTTGCCCATCTCGTTGGCGCGTCCGTGATGCAGGTCGATGGACAAGACTCCCTCGTGAAGGGTGCAGCGAAGTAGGTCGGTCTGGGGCGGGGCAATGGGCACGATGGATCCTGTGGATGGGAGGCTGGTCCTAACCTTTGGGCTGGATCTGGTCTCCTCGTCCATCCGGATGAAGGGTTTGTGGGTCGGGGAGTTTCGGTGGTGAAAACGATGCACAGGGGCGCAATTTGGAGGTGTATGGTGACCGCCCGATTGGGGAATCTGTAGAGCTGAGCCGGTTTGGACTTTAGGGAGGGTCTGGCTGCCCGATGGTTGGGGGAATGGTTCGCGCCCCTGAGCAGCGGCCTGTCTGGAGGACCTGTGCGATACGATCACGAGACAGTACGGAAGATCTTGCAGGACTGTGAGGAAGCTGGAGCCACCGACATTCACTTCAAGGTGCCGGGGCGTCCTCGGTACCGGGTCGACGGTCGGCTTGTGCCTTCACGCTACCCAGAGCTTCGCCCAGACGACACGCGACGGATCACCCAAGAAATCTTGGCGCTTGCGAAGCGGGAGATCCCCCTGAACAGCCTCAATGAACGCGAGTTCTCGTTTGGGGTCCACCGCGTGGGGCGCTTTCGAGCGTTTGTCTACCGGCAGCGCGGTTCCCTCGCCCTGGTCGTGCATCGGATGGCAGGTGCGCCTCCGTCACTGGCCGATCTCGGTGCGGACGCTGCGCTGGGCGGAGCAGTCTGGGAAGGGCCAGGACTCGTGTTGGTGTGTGCGCAGAAGCAGCGCCTGCCGCTCATGGCGAGTCTGGTTCGACACTACAACGTCCACCAGAATGGATACCTGCTGTCGGTCGAACACCCGATGGAGTACCTCCACGCAGATGGCAACGCGAGTGTGGCCCAGCGCGAGGTCCCGCACGACACTCCGTCCGTGGCCGCAGGCATGCGCTTTGGGCTGACCGGTGACTGTGACGCGGTTGTGGTGAGCGATCTTCCCGATCTCGAGTCGGCAGAGCTGGCTCTGCAAATGGCTGAAAACGGCCGGCATGTGGTGGCAGCGATGGTGGGATGTCCCTGGCGTGAAGCGCCACGTTGGTTTGCCCGTCGATTCCCACAGGCCCGTGAGCGGGAGATTACGGAGCGGCTCCGTCGGGTGCTTCGACAAGTGGTCTTCGAGGATGACGGTCGCATTGGCCTCGCACAGTCGGGTCGTGCGGCTGCGGCATCCTGAACGCCGCTTCGGTGGGGTACCTTTCGGTCGGAGGTTCTCCTGCCGCACTGGTACGTCCGCGCGCCCGATCACCTTGGTGATGGGGTCCTTACTCTGCAGCTCCTACGGGCGTTGTCGTCGCATGCACGCCTGACGATTGCCGCGCCGTCTTGGGGGGGCGAGCTGTTCTCGGGTCTCGGCCAGGTGGTGCCTACCGGTCGGGTACCCAGGAACGTGTCTGCTGCGGTCTTGGTCAAGCCGGCGTTTCGAGCGGTCTGGGAGGCGCGCCACATCCCGCGTCGCATCGGCCGGCCCACAGACC
>CAJWOS010000273.1 GCA_913044235.1 uncultured Pseudomonadota bacterium | reverse complement strand
CGGCGCGGGCGGCAGCGGCAGAGGAGGCGGCGCCACCGCGAGCGCCGGCGAGGCCGCGGCGGCCGACGGCCTGGCCGGCGGCGTGGTGGTCCTGGCTGGCGGCACCCTATTCATCATGTCGGTGATCGAAGACAACGTCCTGGCTGCCGTCTTGCTGGCCTGCATCGTGGGCGCCACGATGGGCTTCCTGGCCTACAATGTGAATCCCGCCACCATCTTTCTCGGCGATGCAGGGAGTCTCACACTCGGCTTTCTGCTGGCCCTCACGGCGGTACACAGCTCCCAGAAGTCCTACACCCTGTTCAGCATCGTTGCGGCGATGATGGCCCTCGGACTGCCAATCTTCGATCTCGGCCTCGCGGTGATTCGAAGATTCCTCAGCGGGCAGCCCATCTTTCGGGCCGACCAACATCATGTACACCACCGATTACTCCATATGGGTCTGTCCCAGTCCCAGTCGGTCATTGTGCTCTTCGCCGGAGCCATTGTTCTGGAAGGCCTGGCCCTGGTGTTCATCTACGCCGACGACCGGTTGTCGGCACTCGCCATCGCGGCCCTCCTGCCGCTAATCGTAGTGGTGGTAAGAGTCCTCGGCTATGACCGTCTGATCCTGTCTGCCCGGCGGGCTCGAGTGCTCGAGGGGGTTGAACAAGCCGCCTCTGCCGGAACGCACGCCCTCCTCCAGCTGCGTCGGGACAGTGCGAAGGGGTTCACAGCACTCTGGACCGGCATGGAAGCCGTCTGCAACGGCATCGGCATCGAGCATGTCCATGTGGAAATCACCGACCCTCGAGTCCGTCTCTTGGTCGGTGACCAGCGCCACTGGACCTGGAACCGCAGCGGAAACGACCGGACCGACCCCGGTGTGCACCTGCAGTCTCAGTGGACCACCGAGGCCCCTCTGGCGATCGGAGACCGCCTGTTCGGGCGTGTGGTGGTTCGAGGCCAGGACGAACGCCGCTTGCTGGCCCCTCTGTCTGAAGCCTGGGTGCAGATCCTCGCTGATGCATTCAGCAGCGCCCTCGCCGCGCACCTGCTGTCCGACGCAGCTGGCGGCGCGCTCCCGAGCCGAGGAGAGTCGTCCGCCCCCCCCATCCGCTCCTCGCAATAGCCGCTATCGCGGCAAAGAGCGGGGCCGAATGAAACGCACCGCCGCCCGCGCGTAGCCCATCGCACCGGAGCTTTCGATGACCCCGTCGTCGATGAGACGGAGATACTCCGCAAAGGTGACCCCAGCACTACCCCAGAGCACCCAGGCCACCGTGACACGGTTGATGAAAGCATTGGAGACCATGTTTGCCACGGTCGCGCCCGCGATGATGCCCACGGTGAACGCCCCCCACCCCCGCAGCAGCGGATCGGGCGAACGGCGACTCACCCAGATGCCCGCCCGCACCGCCTGCAGCTGCATGGCCATGTAGCTAAGGGTCGCGATGGGCCCGACCTGAAAGGTCATGGTGAGGTAGTCACTGTGCGGGTCGACATAGCCGCCCGCCGCAATGGCATACGGGTTGAAGGCACCCCGAGTGAGCAGCCAGTGCTTGCCGATGCCCAGGCCGAAGATGATGTCCCCGATGGGCGACCGGAAGTATTCGGAGACCGCAGCCGTCCAGATGGTCATGCGTCCGCTGCCAAGCTTTCTCCGGGCAAGCACCGAGTCATCGGGAAAGAAGAACAGCACCAGATCCTTGAAGCGGTCCTGGATGGTTTCGCTGCCCAGCACCAGCGCGAGACCCACCACACCGCCGGCCACGAGCAACCGCGTGCGCTTGGTGACCAAGAGGTACACGGCTGCACAGGTGACGAGTGCGAGCTGTGCCGTGCGAACGTAGGTGAAGTACAGGCAGACGAATGCCCCAAGCACATAGGCGCCAAACAGCAGCAGTCCGCGTTGGTTGCGGGTGAGCCATGCCCGATGCAAATGGAACAGGCCCATCGCGGCGATGCAGAGCATCATCAAAGCGTGGCTGTGAAGGTTTTGATACCCCCCCTTCAACCGCGCATAGCCCGCCAACACATACGAGCTCATCTGGCCGCTGGCGAGGAAGTACAACGACACCACAATGGGGATCGCAGACACCGCTGCGAGCGAGAGCACCACCCGCCGACGACGAGCGCGGGTGTCCATCAGCGAGGTCATCAGCAGCAGGATGAGGATGGGACTGAAATAGCGCACCATGATCTCGGCTGCCGACCGAAGCTCCAGGTTGCGCAGCCCCCCAAAGGCCAAAACCACCACATACGGCACAATCGCCGGTAGGCATGGGTGCCGTGCATGCTTTCGCAGCTCCAGGGCTACGAGGATACCTGCCAGAGTGCTCACGCCACCTGTGAACAGCTCCATCAAGTTCAGGCTCCCCACGCGCCCGGGAATCCACCACATCAGATCGAGCAACACCCGACCGAGAAAAAATGTGAGCAGGAGGTCTGCTGGGCGGAGAAAAAATGCGACAACGCCGACCGCGCCGATAACCATTGCAATCTGAGCGGCCGGTGGCAGCACCATCACAGCCCCTGCTAGGACCACAAACAACGCCGTGCCCAAGCCCAAAGCTAAAATTGTGCTGTGCTCTGCCTGGAGTCTGGTCCTCGTGCGGTCGATAAACAGGTGAACCTCCACGCCATTCCGGATGAGGTCTTCTCGGCCCGAAGAGGATAGGCATGCATGTCTTCATGACATGTTTCGCCTCGACATGCTGGCCTCGCCGCCAGACTTGCAAGGTGGCGAAAGATGCATTGCATGTTCGATGTCCGTTCAAGCGGATACGGTGCGACAGCACTGAGCCCCGTTCGCGTCCCGCGGTCGGGGGGTCCTCGATGAGCCGCTTCGGAGCGCTCGAATGATCGTCGAAAACCCCTCCCCCCACCAATCCCGTTCTTCCGGCTCCGTGCCGGGCGCGCGGGTGTTTGGTGCGCTGGTACTGGGCGTGCTGCTCGGATCGACCGCAATCGGCGCCACGCCCAACGACGGCACGGCTGCCGCAGCCCCCCTTCCCCTGCCCGAGCCCGCTCCCGTCGTCACGCCGGCCTACACGGTCGGTGCGGGTGACACCATCCGGATGCGCGTCTACGAGGAAGAACGGCTGAACGGTTCGTATGCGGTCACACAGGATGGTCGGGTCGACCTGCCCTGGATTGGAAAAGTCAGTGTGACAGGGCTCGGTCCGGAGCAGATCGCAGATCTCGTTGAGTCCCGATACGCCGACGGCTACCTGGTGTCGCCCCAGATCGTGGTGGATGTTGAGGCCTATGGGAGCAAGCCTGTCCAGCTGCTCGGCAACATCAAGAACCCCGGCACATATTACCTTCACGGCTCCACCGACTTGATCGGGATTCTCGCCGAGGCCGGAGGTGTGGGCCGAGATGACCAGCTCTCCACCTACGAAATCCATATCAAGCGGGCCCGCACAGACTCTGTGGCTCCGGTCTCCTTGAGTCTCGACCGCCTGATGCATCTGGGTGAGGGCAACCTGAAGGTGGAGTCTGGCGATGTCATCCACATCACGCGTGGGCGTGTTGTGTACGTGTCGGGGGATGTGGTCCGTCCGGGTGCCATCGCGTGGAAGGAAGGGCTCACTCTGTCTCAGGTACTCGCCGCTGCAGGTGGGCCGGCACGGACGGCCAACCTTCGCAACGTGTTGCTCATCCGCGGCGATCAGCGGATCAAGGCCAGCATTCGCGACATACAGCGCGGTCGCGCCGACGACATTGTGATTCGCGCCGACGACCAGGTCATCATCGACGAGTCGGCATTCTGAGCAGCGACAGCCCATCTGCTACGTCGGTCGCTCCAGACCATGCTCGGTCCCGGACAGCAACCGGGTGATGTTGTCCCGGTGACGTACCAACACCACGACCGCAAGCAGCATCGCCCACCCTACTTGATCCGTGGCCCACCAAGCCGTCAGCCCCACGACTGTAGGAAGCGCGCAGAGCGCGCCCACGCTGCTGCGTCGTGTCAGTGCGACGGTGGCGAACCATACCCCCCACGTAGACAGCGCGACCGGCGTAGCGGTCACAACCAGCACGCCGAGGGATGTGGCCACACCTTTTCCCCCGCGCCAGTGAAGGTAGGGCGTGTAGCAGTGACCAAGAACCGCCAGGACACCACACAACCAAGCGGCATCGGCGCTCCCCGAAAGCCATAAAGCGCCCCCCGCGCCCACTGCTCCCTTCAGGATGTCGGCCAGCAGGGTGACGGCTCCCGCCTTCCACCCCACGACTCGGGCCACGTTGGTCGCCCCAGTGTTCCGACTCCCCTCGGACTGCAGCGCCACATCGGCCAGGTAGCGGGCCAGAATGGGCCCCACCGGCACCGCGCCGAGCAAAAATGCAAAGACCGCCCAAGATCCCACAATCAAGTCACCACTCCATGGCAATCGTCGCTCCCGAGAGGTACCCTTGCGGCACACGAGACGCCAGATTGCATCGAGGTTCGCATGACTGCTCCCCCTAAGGTCTCCACACGCATTCGCACCCTGCTGATCCTCAGCGGCCTCCTCGCAGCATGTGGTGGAAAGGGCGAGGACTCTGCGCCAACCCTCGTCTCGTCGTCGGACACGGGCGAGTCCGAGCTACGATGTGACCAGTCTGTCGACGCCGACTGCGATGGCGTGGAAGATGCGCTGGACTGCCTGCCCAACGATGGTAGCGCGTACCCCGGCGCGCCAGAGATTCCTTATGACGGCGTCGACAATGACTGTCTGGGCGACGGCGACCTCGTCGACGTGGATGGCGATGGATACATCGGCGAACGTGCCGGAGGCGACGACTGCAACGATGGCGACCCGAACGCATTTCCGGGAGCCGCAGAACAGTGCAACGGCCGCGACGACAACTGTGATGGATGGCCCGAAACGCCAGAGGAAGAAGCCGCTGACTGTGACGGTGATGGCTATGGCCCCGGTGAAGGCGGCGACTGCGACGACACCAATCCGGATGTGTACCCCGGCGCTGCAGAGGTCTGGTACGACGGCGTAGACGGCAACTGCAACGGCGACGACGACTACGATGCCGACGCCGACGGCGACAGAAGTGCCGAGTACTCCGAAGACGGCGGCGACTGCGACGACTCGAATGCGAGTGTCTACACAGACGCCGTCGAGTTGATCGACGGACTCGACAATGACTGTGACGAGCTCGTGGACACCCTGTCCACCTTCGACGCCGAGGCGTCTTACTTCGGCACCACTTCTTCGGGCGATGGATGGAACGGAATCGACATCGCCATCATCGGCGACATCGACGGTGACGGGTGGGATGACTTCGCCATGGGTGGACCATTTGGCGACGCCACATACCTGAACTGCACGTTTAACGACAGCGAAACGGGCACCCAGTGCGACGGATGGGTCCAGTTGATGTCCAGTGCAGAGGGGTCGTCTGACCCGCCCGGAACGGTCGCGCATGGCACCATCGAAGGCCGGGACTCCTGGCTGGGCTGGAAGCTCGACAATGTGGGCGACCTCACAGGAGATGGGAAAGCTGAGCTGCTTGTGGGGGCTCCGGGCACCAGTCGCGCGCTGCTGATCGATGGGGCAGAGCTCGCCACGGGCGGCACCGTATCCGTCGACAATGCTCTGTCGATTTACACGGGCGGTACCTACTACGGTCTCGAGGTTTCTCACCTGCTCGACAACGACGGCGACAGCCTGCCGGAGCTTGTGGTCTCCGAAGGCTTCAACGACCAGGACATCGCAACAATCCCGGTCAGTCTCGCGGTCTGGTCCAGTACTACGGTCGACCAAGGCACCTTGACCATCGGGGATGCACAGTTCGTCCTGACCGGTTCCTCCAATGGCGGTGAAGTCACCGGCGCAGCAGACCTCGACGGAGACGGCGCAGGCGACCTCGTGGTGGCGACGGGCCTCAACATTGCGGGAACTCTACTCACCATCCCCGGCACGGAGGTCACGGGCGGCGTCGTGGCCACCACGGTCGACTACTCTGGTCCTGCCGGTGCGTCCGGCGAACAGTTCGGCACCCACATCACCATTCTCCCAGACGTGGATGGCGATGGAGTGGACGACATCGCCGCCAGCGGCCCCGCTGCACCGGGCAGTGCGCCGGTGGCCGAGGGTGGAATCGTCCGCGTGCTGTCCGGCGCCGGAATGCTCTCGAGCACAAGTGCGGTCGACGACGCGTTGTTTGTGATCCAAGGCACGCTGAACTACGGCGGCCTGGCTGTGACCGGCTCCAAGCAAGGCGACATCGATGGAAACGGGGCGACCGATCTCGTCGTGTCCTACTTGGGCGGCAGCACGCTGGGGACCGTGACGGGATCGAGTCACTTGTTCTACGACACCGACCTTGCTGCCGGCGGAACGGTGGTGCCAGAAGATGCCGTCGGCACCCTCACCACGCGCTTCGCCGGCGACCGATTCGGCTTCAGCGGCGCCATCGGCGACCTCAACAATGATGGTCTCGACGACATCATCATCGGTGCGCCAGCCGCAAGCTCAGAGCGCGGAATGGTCGTGAAGTACCTGTCAGCCTGGTAGGTGTCACGACAAAACCCCCGCCGCGTGGAGCTCGCTGCGGGGGTCTCCGAGGGACCGAGGGTGTGGGTATCCGGTCACGAAGCCCCATTCATCGAATGGGGCCTTGTCTCCGTCAGCGCTTGACCGAGAGGAGGTCCTTGCGCACGCCCGGACGCATGGTCTCCCAAATGAAGTTGTAGATGTCGAGGTTGTCGACCGGCTCCAGGCCGCCACGCTGGAGACGCACCTTGAGGTCTTCGGCCATGGAGCGGTACTGCTCGTAGCGATCAGCCGACGGCGTAGGCGAGTAGCTAAGCTCCGGGGCGAGCCAACGCGCCTGCTGCCGGAACACACTGGGCTTGATGCAGAAGTGAGTCTGCGGGTGTACGAGCCCCTGAATCACCGTGGCCATGGGCCAGGTGGGTCGGGTTTCATCATGGTCTTCGAGCAACGCCAGGTAGCCGCCAAAGCGATCTGGGTAGGGGTCTTCACCGTAAAGCAGGTCACGGAGTGTGACAGCGAACTCAGGGACCAGCTCCTCGGGCAGGCGCCGAAGCGGCCGCACATCGGTGCTCGTGCTCGCAATGTCGGTCTTGGAAAGTGCTGCAATCGCAGCTTCGTAGACCGCACGGTAGTTGTACTCACCGATCAAGTTGTCGAGGGACTCGACGGAGAGCGTGGTCTGCGCATGCTCCAGGCCCGCCTGTCGGTTCTTCTTCCGACGGCGTCCGCCACCACCGCCCTCACGGACTTCCTCGATGTACCGGGCATCGGAGAATCCGTCGGGGTACTGCTTGCGGAACAGGTTGATCTGGTCGCTCACCGTGAAGATGTTCCGGCCTTCTTTCTTCGCGCGCTCCATGATGCGAGACCGCGTGATCTGCCGATCCATCGCCTTCGAGAGGTTGTTCGCGATGGAGTTGGTCTCTTCTTCCTCGACCTCGACCGGCTCCATCAGCTGGTACCACCCTTCCTTGAAGGTCCGTGTGCGGCCGTCTTGGAACTGGAAGGTGCGACTGGTCTTGTCTTCACCACACAGGATGGCGAGTCCCCACTGCGGACGGCGAGCGTGCTGGTAGAGCACAGGCCGATTGGGGTCGTTGTCGACGGACATGGGCACTCCGACTGGAACAAGGTCGCGAAGACGCGTTTCGCGGCCTGAAGATGAATGGCGGAAAGAATGGAGAAATCTGGTCAGGCTAAGCCTGTGAGGTGCTGCGGGGATCCCGGCACCGACCGATGGGGGGACACCCGAGGTCGTCACCCAACGAACACCAGTCTACGAGAGCGGTCGCTGCGTCCCGTGAATTGCTTCACGGGCCGAACCACCAGTCGCGGACTGGGCTCACCGCCGCCCCCCTTATCCGAATCCGGCACGCTCCGCACCGACCTCTATCCGCGTTACTGTTACTCCTCGTTCGCTCGTCGCCGAGTTCCGCCGGAGTGTCATCCTCCAAACGAGGCTGTAGGCCGCCCGAGTCACTCCAGCCGGCTCAGGCTCAGTACAGGCTCATACCGGCAGCCTTCCCACCGAGAACAATCTCCGACCCACACCATCGTCGCCTCCCCCTTCACACGCGCCCTGCCTGCGCCTGACCGGTTCCATGCTCTCCTTCCAACATGAAACGCTTCTTATCGAGCCGTCGGACGGCGGCTCCATTGTCACAATCCGGCTCAATCGCCCAAAGGCACTCAACGCGCTCAACAGCACCCTGATTCGCCAGCTCGATCTGGTGCTTGAGGCACTGGCAACACACGATTTACGCGCCCTCATTCTGACCGGTGCAGGCTCACGCGCCTTCGCAGCAGGCGCAGACATCAAAGAAATGGTCAATCATTCTGTCGACGAAGCCCAGACCATGTCCACCCGCGGACAGCGCACCCTCCGTCGACTCGAAGACTTCCCCGCGCCCACCATTGCCGCCGTCCACGGTTTCGCGCTCGGAGGCGGATGCGAGCTGGCCATGTGCTGCGACATCATCCTTGCGAGCACGCGAGCGGTCTTCGGTCAGCCCGAGGTCAAGATCGGTGTGATTCCAGGATTCGGTGGCACGCAGCGACTCGTCCGGCGAGTGGGAGCACAGCGTGCGCTGGAGTTGATGATGTCCGGACGGAACGTTCAGGCCGACGAAGCGCTTCGAATTGGTCTCGCGCTCGACGTGGTGCACGGCGATGTTCACGAAGCGGCCCTGACAATGGCGCGCCAGTTCGCGAGCAACGCACCACTGGCCGTTCGCCGGGTCAAGCGAGCCGTACTCGACGCCGACACACTCCTCCGTGCAGGCCTCGCGAACGAAGCCGAGCTCTTCGGCGCCTGTTTTGCCGACGACGACCAGCGGGAGGGCATGGTTTCATTCATCGAGCGGCGCCCCCCCGTCTACCGAGGCCGCTGACCTCAGCGTTTCCGACTTTGGCCAGCATCCTCTGGCTTTCTCACCATCCTTCCCCGCCGGACCGGCCCCCCCCCTGCAATGCATCACGACCGGTCCAACGTACGAGAGGCACTCCATGTTCGTACTCCCCGAAGACGTCCTCGAAATTCAGTCCCTTGCGCGTGATTTTGCCCGCAACGAAATTCTTCCTGGGGCGCCCGCTCGCGACCAGTCGCACGAGTATCCCAGCGCCATCGTCGAACAGCTCGGCGAGATGGGCTTCATGGGTATGTTTGTGCCTGAGGAGTATGGCGGAGTGGGCATGAGCACCCTCGCCTACATCGTGGCCCTCGAAGAGATCTGCTACGCCGATGCGGGTGTGGGCGTCATCATGAGCGTCCAAAATAGCTTGGCTAGCTATCCGATTTTGGCGTTTGGTAGCGAGCAGCAGAAGCTCAAGTATCTTCCCAAAATGGCCTCAGGCGAGACCATCGGCTGCTATGCGCTCACCGAACCGAACGCCGGAAGCGACGCAGGGTCTCAACGCACGCGTTGGACGCGTGATGGTGACGACTATCTTCTCAACGGCACCAAGGTCTGGATCACCAACGGGC
>CAJWOS010000272.1 GCA_913044235.1 uncultured Pseudomonadota bacterium | reverse complement strand
ATGGCCTCCGCGACCGACCCAACGATCAGTGCATGGTCGATGCGGTCGTGGGCGCCGGGTGCCATCCAGCGGGCACGGTCCGGGTCGAAGGCCGGTGGTGCGACCAGTACCAGACGTCCGAGGCCGTTGTTGGCCATCGCCCGCGCAGCCGCACCGACGTTTCCGGGCTGACGCGGCGTGACCAGAACGATGTGGACCCTTGCGAGGGCGGGGTCAAGCATCGGTAGTTCAGCCGCCGAACAGGCCCTTGAACCACCCCATGACCCGTCCAAACAAGCCGGGGTCCGTGGCCGCTTGCGTGGTCGTGCTGGCGAGAGCGGTGTCGGCGTCTTCTGCCGACTCGGGCTGGGCCGCTCCTGGAGTGGCCGTGGGCGCTGTGGGCGATGGTTGCAGCACGTCCGGCCGTGACAGCGTGGCGGGGCTGTCGAGCCGCTCGGTGAGGCCCTCAGACGACCCAGCTTCTGCGGGATCAGGCACCACACCAGAATGCGATGCCGCCGGTGTGCCAAGGTTGGGCGCAGCCACCGCACCCCCGATTTCCTGCATCAGCGATGACGTGGGCATGCTGAACGGCGTGGGAGCGGCCTTCGGGGCGGGCTTGGGCGTGGGCTTGGGCGGCTTGGCACGCTTCTTCGGCTTTTGCGGCTGGCCGATGCGCAGAGTGCTCTCCACCGACTGCCCGGTTTCCTTGTCGCGCGCCGTGAGGTTGAGGATGCCTTCCGAGTCGATGTGGAAGGTGACCTCGATCTTGACCTTGCCCTTTGGTGCGCGCCGAATTCCCCGGAAGAGGAATGTTCCCAGCAGCTCATTCTCGGCCACCAGACGGCTCTCGCCCTGGTAGATCTTGAGCATGATGGTGCGCTGGTTGTCTTTCGATGTGGTGAGGGTTCGGGTCTTGTAGTCGGGAAGCGGCTGGTTCTTCTGGAACAGGACATGCATCGTCCCGTTCATCTTGTTGATGCCGATGGGCATGGGCAAGACGTCAAGGAGGGTGACGTCGGAGCCGCTGGAGAGGGAGTGCGCCATGATGGCGGCGCCGATGCCGACAGCTTCGTCGGGGTGCACGCCCTTGCTCGGAGGCTTGCCGAGGAAGGTGGTGACTCGCTTCTGAACGAGCGGCATCCGGGACTGGCCACCGACCAGGAGCACTTCGTCAATCTGATTCGCAGAAGTGCCCGCTTCGCCGAAGATGCGCTCGCAGGTAGCGATGGTGCGGGCGACGAGATCGCCTGTGAGCCGCTCGAGCAGCGAACGGGTGACTTCCATGTCGATGTCGATGGGACCCGAGGAGCCCTTCGCGATGTACGGAATGTGAATGCGCGTGGTGGTGCGCGCAGAAAGCTCGATCTTGGCGGCCTCGGCAGCATCGCGGATGCGCTGGATGGCGACCCGGTCCCAGGAAAGGTCGAGACCGTGCTCCTCGAGAAAGCTCTCGAGAACGTGTCTCATCAGGCGGTCGTCAAAGTCGACGCCGCCCAGGAAGGTGTCCCCACCGGTGGCGATGACTTCGAAGATCCGATCTTTGATATCGATGACGGAAATGTCGAACGTGCCGCCGCCGAGGTCGTACACGGCGATGCGCTGCTCAAGGTTCTTGCCGAGCCCGTACGCTAGCGCGGCCGCGGTGGGTTCGTTGAGAATCCGCAGCACCTTGAGCTCAGCGAGCTTTCCAGCATTTCGGACGGCCTGACGCTGCCGGTCGTTGAAGTATGCCGGAACCGTGATCACAGCCTGATCGACCTCTGCTTCGAGCGCCTCCTCGGCAACGCCACGAATCCGCTGGAGAATCGCTGCGCTGATCTGCTCAAGCGTGAAGACCTGGTCCTTGATCTTGATCAGGACTTCCTTGTTCTCACCCTCGAGCATCTCGTAGGTGAAGACCTGCTTGACCTTGTCGATGGTCTTGCTGTGGAAGTTCCGCCCGATCAGGCGCTTGGAGGCCATGACTGTGTTGGCCGGATTCAACTGCGCCTGGCGCTTCGCTTCCTGGCCGACGAGGCGATTGCCGCTGTCGTCAATAGCGAAAACGGACGGGATTGTGGACCCGCCGCCCTTGTAGGTGATCACCCGTGGTCGTTGACTGTCCATCACTGCTGCGCAGCTGTTGGTCGTCCCGAGGTCGATCCCGATTGCCCGTGCCATATAGGTCACCTGAAGTTGCTAAACACCGAGGCCGCTTGTACCACGAATGTCCGAAATGCGTCAATCCGCGACGCATGCCAGTGCAGCCGTGCAACGCCGAAGGAAAGGTCAGGGACAGCGTACAGCATGCGAACTACCACGTGCGACGGATGCGCACATCGAGCACCGCTCTGTCCGATGCTTTGGTCACCTGAATCGTGAAGCGGCCGTGGTTGACCTCGGCGCCAGGCTGCGGCACGGAGCCCAGGCTGACGAGGATGAAGCCAGCCAGGGTCTCAAAATCACCTTCGGGCAAGCGCAGGCCTGCGGCCTGCTCAAGATGTTCCCGCTCGGCGCGTCCACTGGCCATCCACTCTCGATCCGAGAGGCGACGGACCATCGGGCGGGCGCGGTCTGACTCATCTTCGATCTCCCCTACGATCTCCTCGAGGAGATCCTCGACCGTAATGATTCCGGCTGCGCCGCCGTATTCGTCCACCACAATTGCCATGCGCTGCCGCTCCACGCGCATCTCCGAAAGGAGTGCGTCGACCCGCTTGATCTCGGGTACGAACAGTGGAGACCGGGCGATTGTGGTCACGGGGCGTGCCCAGTCGTCGGCCTCAAAGAGATCTTGGTGCAGGATAATTCCGGTGATTTGATCGATTCGGTCGCGGTACAGCGGGAGCCGGGAATGACCTGACTCCACCATGCGGCGGGCCGCCTGTCCGATGGTGATGGATGCAGGGATGGCCACGACGTGAATGAGTGGCACCATGGCATCTTCGACAGTCGACTCAGTGAACTCGAGAACGCGCTTGATGAGCTGCCGATCATTGGCGGTCAGGTCGCCCCGACGTGCGCCGTCGAGGAGTAGGCGGAGCTCTTCTCGTGTCACGCCGCCACGCTGCTCTTCGGCACCAAAGAAGCGGTCGAGTGCGGCCAGGAGAAGGAGCGCGGGCGCGAACAGCCAGCCGACCACCCGCAGCGGAAACACTACGTACGGAACAATCCGATCGGCATGGTGCTGGAAGATCGCTTTGGGCAACATCTCGCCCACGGTGAGCGTGAACGAAAACGAAAGCACGGCCGCCCACAAAATCGGCAGCCCGAACTGTGTGGTCGCCAAGGTCGCCGCAGTGACGGTGCACAGGTTGGTGCCAATCAGGCAGGTGCCGAGGGTCCAGGCGGGCTGCTCGAGCATCCGCAGTGCGAATGAGGCCCCCGTCTTCCCTTCTTGTGCATCCGACTGGAGCTTCAGTCGGTCAGCGGAAACCAGGGCTATCTCTGAGCCGGAGAAAAATCCTTCGAGCAGGAAGCACGAAGTCATCAGTGCGATGGTGAGCGTGGGAGGCAGAGCATTCATTTGGTCGCCCCCACCTGCTCAAGCACATCGACGGATGTGGTGACTGGGCAGACCGCCAGTTCTGTGACCCGGCGGTCAGATACCTCGGAGACCACGAACCGCAGCCCGCCCCAGACCACCTCGGCTCCTTCGTCGGGCAGGTCGCCGAGCTCTGCGAGTATGAAGCCCCCCACGGTGGTGTACTCGCCCTCGGGGAGGGGAACGCCGAAGCGGTCGGCGAAGTCGGCGACATCCATCCCCGCGCGGACGGTGAAGATGTCTCGGTCGACTGCGGTGACTTCTGGATCCTCGTTGTCGTGTTCGTCGAGCAGCTCACCGACGAGCTCTGACAAGAGGTCATCAAGGGTGACCAGACCGACGATGTTGCCGTGCTCGTCCACGACGATCGACATGTGGAAGCGCTCGGTCCGAAATTCCCGGAGCATGTCTTCGGCGCGCTTTGTGGTGGGCACGTAGCGGCATGGCAGCAAGAGGCTGCGGATCTCGGTGAGCGAGGGCGGGGCGCCGCCATGTTGGGCTCGCAGCATGTACGGGAGCAGCTTTTTGACTACCAGTACGCCCACGAAGTCGTCGGGTCGGCCCTGCCAGACGGGAATTCGGCTCACCTGCGATGCGCGAAGCTTTTCCAGCAGCTCAGGCCAGGGGGTGCCCAGGCGCACGGCTTGAATGTCGGGCCGAGGAGTCATCAACCGGTTGACGGATAGGTCACCAAACTCGAACACCTTGTGCAGCATCTCTTGTTCGGAGGCGCCGAGGTTGCCGGCTTCATGGCCCTCGTCGATCAACGTTCGCAGCTGGGCCTCTCGCAGCTCGGCTTGTTTGGGAGCCGTGGAGCCGCCTGTAAGAATCAGTGCTGCGTCGGCTGCACGCGTGAGGAGCCACCGAAAGGGGCTGACCACGAGAGCAAACGCACTGAGTGGCATGGCAATGACTGGCGCGAGGCGATGGTTCCACCGCAGTGCAACCACCTTCGGCATGACCTCGCCGAAGAGCACGATGATGGGCGTGAGGCCGAGGACCGTGAGCCAGAACGGAGGGTCGGGCACCAGGATGGGAAGCAGGCTTGCGGTCACTGCCGTGAGGAAGTTGTTGGTGAGCTCGTTGCCGAACAGCAGCGTGGCGAGGGTTTGGCGTGGGGCAGACACGAGGCCACGAAGCTTCTCGTGGCCCCCCTCTTCGAGGCGCTTTCGGTCGAGTGGCTGGAGGCTGAAGAGCGCCGTCTCACTGCCGCTGAAGAACCCGGAGAGAAGCAACAGGCCGAGTGCGGCCACGATGTACGGCGTGGCAGCGACCCAGGGGTCGACGGCAATGGGCGCAGGCGCGGGTCCGGCCTGGGCCATTCCAATACAAAGCCAAGTGATCATGGCGCGTGCCCGTGGGCAGATACGAAGTGCGAAAACTCCGGCGCAGGCCAGCTGGTGTTCAGCAAGCGAACCGTGCGTGCGGCGGTTGTGTGACCGATGCGGGTGGCTCGAACCTGGTGCGCATTGGCGAGCGCCACGATCGAGGTGCGGTGTTCCGGTGCTGCCGTGAACAACAGCTGGTAGTCGTCGCCAAATGCGACCTGGGCCGCGAGAGGGCGCTTGGCCGTGCGTAGGATGGGGCTGGTCGGTAGCGCGGAGGGGTCGACCAGCGCGCCGACGCCGCTGGCCTTGCACAGGCGGGGAAGGTCGGTCGCCAAGCCGTCTGAGAGGTCCATCGCGGCACCGGCAAGTTGCTGGCGAGAGAGTGCCCTCGCGAAGGCGACGGGTGGCTGCGGATGATGCAGCGCGGTGAGGCCCGGCCCATTGTGCATGAATCCAACGGCGGCCTCGCCCGGCACACCGGTCACCCAGATGTCGTGGCCCACCGCGGCTCCTGAACGGAGGAGCGGGTGCTCGGCACGGCCGCCCATCGTGATCGAGACCACACGTGCCCCAGGGCTCCGAGTGGTGTCCCCGCCCACGAGCCGTACTGTCCACTGTGCGCAGGCATCACCCAGGCCGCGGGCAAATGCGCGCACCCAGTTGGCATCGAGCGGACGAGGTAGGCACAGCGACAGGGTCGCCCAGGTCGGAGCTCCCCCCATGGCAGCAATGTCCGACACGCTCACAGCGATGCACTTCCAGCCCACATCGAACGGTCGAGCACGCTGGTCCCAGTGAACGCCCTCCACGAGAGTGTCCGTTGTCACAAGTGTATGACCATCCACAATCGCAGTGTCGTCTCCGGCATCCAGTCGGACTGGACCCGAGGCCGATGGAGGTCGGGCTGCCAGAATGGTGTCGATGACGAATTGTTCGCCAGGGTCTTGTTCGCCAGGGTCGTCGGGCATGGTGGGGCGAAGGGCTCCGAGAGGTGAGGGTTCAGGGGGTTTCGCTGGGGGTCGGATCCAGTGCTGGCGGCTGCCACTCGCGAATCGAGTCGCCGGCCACGGTTAGCACGAGGAGGTCCCGGGCGACTTCTCGATCTTCGCCGAAGTGACCGCCTCCGGCTACCGGCGATGCGAGCTTGACTTCCTTGAGCTCGTCGCGAACGGCCGCGCGGTCGGGGCCCGCAGCGAGAACGGCCTCGCCGACCAGATGGGTCGCATCCCACACCAGGGCATCGAGGACACCGGGCGCACGCTTCAGAACCGAGCGGTGGCTCTCGACGAAGTTTTCCACGCCGGGGCGGCTGGCCGCGGGAGAAAACGCATCGACGAACACCGATTTTTGTACGTATCCGCCACCGTTCTCAACGATGCCCGGGTTGTTCCAGGCATTGAGACCCAACAGGGCGACACGCTGGGCATGACGATGGGGGCGGAAGTCGCCGATCGCAAACTCTTCGTAGGCCAAGGCACTCGCCACGAGGCCGACCCGTTTCCAGCTGTCGGGAATGAAGATGCCATCCAGCTCGACACTCGGGGGCAGCACGACCTTGGACGGGTCCATGCCTTTTTCTTCGGCATCGCGCTGCAGCCTGGCGTACTCGGCGGCGCGTGCAGTGTAGTCCTTGCCACCGAGCCGCTTCGCGTCGGAGCGGAAGTCGGTGGCCTCGGGGCTGTACCCTACGGACACCACCACCGAGCCACCCCGCGCTTCCACTGCGGCCTGGAAGGACTCGGCGGCATGGGTGCCGAAACCGGTATCAGGGAACATGACCCCGAAGGTGCGCAAGCCTTCATTGTCCATGGCATGCGAAACGAGCGCTTCGATCTGCTGACGGATGGGCATGAAGCCTCGAAACACAAATTCGCCCGCATCGGTGGGACGCTTTGCGTGCGACAGCGCAACGAGCGGGACGCCGAGCGCCTGGGCGGTCTCTGCGGCGGCCATCACATCGGTCTTGATCAGAGGGCCAAGGATGGCCACGCACCCTTCGTCGATCACCAGCTCCTCAAGGGCGGTGACCGTAGACTCCGTGTCGCCGTGCGCGTCGCGGAAGACCAGAGTCATCCGGCCACCCATGTGGTCGTTCGCGAGACGGATCACGTCTTCCATCTGCGTGCCGATGGAGGAGTAGTCGCCTGACTTCGGCAGCAGCACGCCCACCTTGGCTGCGACCACTCGGTCACCACTGTCGGCCCGCTGGACGATATATCCGGCCTCCAATGCATACTCGGACTCGGGCCAGTTGGTCAGCAGCTGTGTGGCGAGGCGACTGGCCTCGGAGTGGCGCCCTGCCTGTAGGGCTTCCCGCGCGCTGCGAATCGCCTCCACCTCAAGGGAGGGAAGCTCGGCCCCATTGGCTTCCAGCTGTTCGTCCTGCTCTTTCGTGAGCATGTCTGCGAGCGTGACTTTTACGCGCGCTTCCACCATCGGATCGGCGACTGCGTGAACCACTGCCTGCCGCACATACTGCTGCACGCGCCCTGGAGGACTTCCTTGCTCGAGTCCGTCGAGGGCCAGCAGGCGGTACCGGTCTGCCTGCATCGTGTCGGGAATGGTGGAACCTTCGATTAGCTGGAGCGTCGCGACGACGTTGCCAGACAGCGACTCATCAGCACTCAGCAGGGCCAGTCCCAACTTGGCGGAATTTTGTAGGACGTGGTCGGCGTACTCCGAGTCGAGTCGCTCGAACCAGGCACGCGCCACCGCACTGTCGCCTGCGAGTCGCCTTTGCTCACCTGCCGCCAACATCAACCACGGCCGAGCGTCCGCATCGACCTTTCCGGTCAGCGCAGACTCCAGGTCGGCGATGGCTGCCATCCGGTCGGTGGTGCCTTTGGCCATGGCCTCTGCGTAGACCGTTGGAATCTCGACCCGATTGCGTGAGCGCCGCGCGTCTGCAGGGGTGGACAGGGCGAAGGTCAAGCAGGCCGCGAGGAGCCAACGAACGAGCGAACGCGCACCGCCGGGTACGGTTCGCGAAGAGGAGGATGTGGCTGGGCAAGGACGGCGCACGAGAGGATCCTGGATCGGGTGGTTCGGCGGAGCAGCTTGGGGCGGGGCGAGAAATGAAGGGTGGAGCAGGTATCGCTACTCCGGCGGGGACTCTGGTGCGTGGGTGCGGTGGTTGGCCAGCGCATCACGGTACCGGTTGCGGATCGGATGTGCTTGGTCGTCGAGTGCGGTGGAGAGGCGCTGTAGAGCGGCACGAGCATCGGCGTGAAGTACGCTTGGAACCTCCACGAGCACCTTGATGTGCAGATCGCCGCGGGGGCGGCCGCCATGGGTGGGGAGGCCACGGCCCGCGAGGCGAAACACCTTCCCGCCGGGGGTACCAGGCGGGAGTCGAATCGTGGTGGAGCCATCGAGGGTGGGCACCTCAAGGTCGGAGCCGAGCGCGGCCTCTGGCAGGGTGATGGGAACTTCGCAGAGAAGGTCCTGCCCGCGACGTCGGAAGAGTGCATGTTCAGCAACAGCGACGAGCACATAGAGGTCGCCCGGTTCGCCGTGATTCCGACCGACGTTGCCTTTTTTGCGGACCTTGAGCTTCTGCCCTGCTGCTACGCCTGGAGGAACTCGCACTCGGATGGCCTCTTGTTCATCGTGCACACCGGCCCCGGTACAGCGGCTGCAGCGGACGGCCACAACCTTCCCGGTACCGTCGCAGTGGGGGCATTCCGTGCGGAACAGGCGACGCCCTGGCGTGCGTCCAGTGCCGTTGCAGCGCCCACAGGACTTGAGGCCGCCGTTGGGCTCGCCCCCCGAACCCTGGCACCGCTTGCACTCAATGCGACGCATCAGGTGCAAGGTGCGGCTGCCGCCGCGTGCGACTTCCTCAAGCGACAACGTGAGGGTGTAGCGAAGGTCTTCCCCGCGGTCCCCGCGCCCTTTGCGGCGGAACAGGCCGCCGAGCGCTTCCGCGACAAACGCGTTGAGGTCTTCCGAGGTCGGCGGCTTGCCATCCGAGCTGTACAGAGGGCCGAGACGGTCGTACTTCCGTCGCTCTTCTGCATCTCCGAGCACCTTCCAGGCCTCGGCAAGCTCGCGGAACCGAACCTCGGCTTTTGGATCATCGGGGTTCCGGTCGGGGTGGTACTTCATCGCAAGCGAGCGGAACGCCTTCTTCAGGTCGTCCGGAGCGGCATCGGGGGCCACTCCCAGCACTGCGTAGTAGTCACGCCGCGGCACAGCTTCCTCCATGTGTCGTGTGGCGCGCCCACCGACACGGGTACGAGGGCACCGGTAACGGAATGCGACGCGTTGCGAACCGATGAAGCCGCTGCGCGCCGATGCATGGAGCTTGGAAGGCGGCGGTCTCGACGAACAACGCAATACGAACGCGGTCGGAACCGTCGCCGGAGGAACGCTCGCGCGGTCGTCTTGAGGCTCGCTTCGAGACCATGCGTCGAATCTCAGTCCTCCGAGTCCTCGTCTTCGAGGTCGTCGATCCCATCATCGTCGCCGTCGACTTCATCAGCTTCGTCGTCGTCGTCGTCGTCGTCGTCGTCGTAATCATCGAGATCGTCGTCGTCATCGTCGAGGTCGTCGCGCAGACCACCATAAATCGCATCTGCGAGAGACTGGGCGGCTTCGAAGAGCGCATCGTGGGCCGAACGAATCGCCTCGAGGTCGCTCGAGTCCATCGCAGCATCGGCGTCTTCGAGAG
>CAJWOS010000271.1 GCA_913044235.1 uncultured Pseudomonadota bacterium | reverse complement strand
CAGCGGCTTCGGTTCGTCGTCGATGAAGAGAATGTGCACTCGGCCTCCGCGGTTGCCACTCCGGTTGTATCTGGGGCGGCGGACCTGCACCGCACCCGCTGTGCGCGGCGCAGCGTCTGGAGTCACTGTCCGTGTGCATCGGCGCAGGGACCGTGCACTGAACCTTGGATGTACGATATCAACCTGGTCTGAAGAATAAACGCCAGGGATGCGGCCAGTCCGACCACATGCCGTGACGGCACGACCGTACGTGGAGCACTGATGTTGGACAATCCAGAGCCCCCAGCAGTGTCGTGGGTCCTGCCGGTTCGTGATGGCGACCCGTGGCTGCAGCAGGCCATCGAAAGCATTTTGGCCGATGCACGGGCTGGTGACGAGATCATTGTGGTGGATGATGGGAGTGTCCGTCCGGTCGTGGAAATGCTGTCGTCGCATCCCGACGTGCTGGTGTTGCGTCAGCCTCCGCTCGGCATTGTGGCAGCCTTGGAGACGGGCCGTGCTCAGGCTCGTGGGGAATTCATCGCTCGGTTGGATGCGGATGACGAGGTCGTGCCGGGCCGGCGCGACGCCCAGGTGGACTGGCTGCGAGAGCATCCGCGAGCGGCGGTGGTGGGCGGTCAGGCAACGATGGTGGGTCCTGCTGGCGCCCCCGTCACGGATGGGATGGCACGCTACCTGTCGTGGGTGAACCACCTCACAGATCATCAGGCCGAGATCCTCGTGGAGAGCCCATTGTTTCATCCTGCGGTGATGTTCCGTGCCTCTGCCGTCGAGCAGGTGGGAGGGTACCGAGACGGAGACTTCCCAGAGGACTATGACCTGTGGCTTCGTCTCGTAGGGGCTGGATTCGAGCTGGGCGCACTGCCCCAGCAGGTCGTGGTGCTGCGCGACCATGGACGCCGCCTGACCCGCACCGACGAGCGATACCGCCGACGCGCTTTTCGTCAGCTCAAGCTGGACTGGGCGGCCACCCACCTCATTCAGCCGGGTATGCGGGTGGCGGTCTGGGGTGCCGGGCGGGCCGGCAGACCCTGGATGCGTTGGGTACGAGCGCAAGGCGGGGTGCTAGAGGCCGTCTTCGATCTGCAGGGAGGGGGTGAACGCCAGGGGGTTCGCGTGCAGCCTTGGCAAGCGGTGGAAGCGGCGAACTTCGATCTGCTGTTGGTCTGCGTAGGGGTCGCACAGGCCCGGAGGGAGATACGGGCAGCCCTCGGGCGGCTTCGGCCCGACCTTCGGGAAGGAGAGTCATGGTGGGCCGTCACCTAAGTTCAGTCCGAGTAGGCATCCTGAGTTGTGCGGTGTGCACCGCATGCGCGGAGCCCTTCACGGTGGAACGGCACGTGCTCGGACCGCCCCGCCTCGCGGCAATGGGGGTCTGGGAGGGGCATGCGCGGGCTGCGGTCTGGTCTGGTCGTGGGGCCTGGCATGCAGCGGCGCCCCGGCTGAGCTGGACTCTGAATGGTACATGGATCGGGGATGGCTTTGACGTGGCAGTCGACGATTACGGCACGCTGGATGTTGAGGTCCGCCTCGAAGATGGGGCCAGCCTGACTGGGAGCATCACCGTGGCCGATGGGGTGCCGGTCGATGTGGTGCGTCAGGTAGTGCGCCGCCCCACCGACTTGTCTCTGGCGTCTCGTCTGGAAGTGGTCGATCCGGACCCGAGGGGTGGCTCCGCGGATGGCTTCGACATGGTGCGGCTCTCGGCTTTGCGCGCTGACAATCGGGCAGCCACCACGCGCTGGATGCTCGGAGCGCCTGGCTGGTCAATCCTGGAGCTGCAGGCTGCCACTGCTGACGTGGTGCCTGCTCAGGTGGTCTACGAAGATGGCGAAATATCGAAGGTGATGGATGGGGGGGCGGGTATCGCGCCGGTCCTTGCATTGTCGGTAGACGGTCTTGGGCACAATGGCTGGGACTGGATCGACGTGGCCTTCGATGTTCCGGGCCCGATGCTGTCCGTGCAGGGCCACCTCTTTCCGATCTCGTCGGAGACCGCCACAGATCAGGTCTTGAGCTGGCAGACCGCCCAGGTCTCTCACGTACTCGCCACGCTGGAGGCCGACCCTGACGGAGACAGCCCGACGGGTCTGCGACTGGTGGATGTCGAGGCTGGCCTGGTGCTCGACGCGGACCTCGCGGCGAATCCGAGCCCCAGCTGTGCTCCAAGCGGGGGAGGCTTCGAATTGTGGGCGGTCGCCGAGGGACGGTGCCCCGTTTCCGAGCTCGATGGTGCTCGTGTGGTCTTGGAGCTGTGATGGGACCCTCAGTGGCGGCGATGGTGGTTTGGGGGCTCTCGGTTGTGCAAGCCCGCCCCCTCGATGGCGTGGTCGTCGAGCGCGAGACGGGCGATCCGCTACCAGACAGCGCCGTGAAGATGACCACTGGAAGTGGCTTTGAGACCACTCGGACCGATGGCCATGGCCGGTTCCGGTTCGAGGTGCCTGAGGGCGTCGCGTCGGTTGTGATGACCATCTCTCTGGAGGGCTACATGTCGGTCCAGGAGGCTGTGGATCTGCCCATCGAGGCACCGATACGGGTGACCCTTCAGCCGGCCGTCTCGTCTGGTGAGATCGTGGTCGAGGCGGAGCGCCGGTCCGACCATGCTGCGCGTCACATGCTGGACCGGGAGCGGGTGGAGCGGACGCCCGGCACCTTTGACGATCCGATTCGCTTGGTCCAGTCCTTGCCAGGGGTGGCGGTCACCCCCGAATATTCCCCGAGTGCAGGGGTCTTGGCCATCCGGGGCGCCGCGCCTGGCGAGAGTCGGGTCTTTCTGGATGGCGTGGAGATCCCCTACCTCTATCACTTCCAAAACTATGCCAGCGTCATCCACTCCCGTCTGCTCGAGGAGGTGGCGCTGTATCCGTCAGCCTTTGCGAGTGAGTGGGGGGATGCCGTGGGCGGCATCGTTGCCGTCACCACTCGGCGTCCCGACCCGGCCCGCGTGCACGGCGGTGTCAATGTGAACGCGATCACATCGGGTGCCTATGTACAGGCACCAGTTCGCGACGACGTTGCGGTGTCGTTGTCTGCGCGTCGTTCCATCGCCGACCTCATCGGCGACAGCAATGACCAGTACACCGTGTGGCCCGTGTTTTGGGACTACCTCTCTCGAGCCGATCTCGGACGGGGGGACCGCAGCGTAGCCGTCACGCTCGTGGGGGCAGGGGATCGCTACGGACGCTACCCGGGCGACACGGCCACCTACGACCCATTGCAACGCGTGACTGCGCCCGACCTTCAGCTTGCCCGCTCCTTCCATGCGCTCACAGCGGCAGGCACAATATTGCAAGACGGTCAGCACCATCGCACCACGCTCGGGCTCACCATGGAGCGGCTTGGCGGGGGCATTGGCACCGAATCCCAAGAACGGCGGGAACTTGCGGCATCGCTGCGACACCGGAGCGACCTGGTCTCTTCGGACACCCTTCGGTGGTCGCTGGGTGGCGATGGGCGACTCGCCGGGATCCGACGCCAGGCCAGTCCCGAGCGGGCGTGGACCGAGCTTGGCGATGAGCTCCCCATGCTCGCCGCGGGGATTCCGGTCGACGAGTCCATCCAGCGCTTGTCTGGGGGTCTTTGGGGGGCTCCGCAGTTTGCGTTTGGCGCGGGGCGCGTGGAGCCGGGGCTGCGCATTCAAGGAGATACGCTCAGCAGCCTGTGGGCCCCCGAACCTCGAATTTCGGGGGCATACGACTTTACTCCTGCCCACTCCGTGCGTGGGTCGGTGGGCCGATATTCGCAAGCACCCACGGCCGATGCGCTCTCTGCCACCACTGGCCGTCCGGACCTCTCGCTCGCGGTCTCCGACCAGGTGGCACTCGGTGCCGACTTCATCCTCGCCGAAGCGTGGGAGCTGTCGGTCGACCTATATGGCAGGAACACGGTAAATGCGGTGGAAGTCGACCCTGGCGATGCCCAAGGTCTCGGCGCAGTGCGGGTTCGCGATGCACGAGCGGCTGGCGTGGAGCTGGTCACGCGTACCCGGCGCAAGACGCACTACTTCTTCATGGCCAGCCTTGTGTTGTCCCGTGCCCAGCGCCGCATCGACGACCAGTCCCCCTGGGTTCTCGGCGATCACGATCAGCCCTTTGCGTTCAACATGGCGGGCAGCTGGGACTTTGCGCCGGACTGGAACGCAGGCCTGCGGTATCGCTTGGCGTCTGGCCTGCCATTTACGCCCTTGTCGGGGAGCTACGACGGAGACACCGACACTTGGCTCGCCCGCCCGGGACCAGAAAACTCTGCTCGACTGCCAACCTATCAGAAGGTCGACCTCCACATTGAGCGCGCCTGGGTCTTCCCCACATGGACCCTGGTTGGGTACCTGGAGGGCTGGTGGGTGCCCCGACGCTCGAACGCGATGTACATGGTGTATTCGTATGACTACACAGAGCGTTCGACTGTGGCCGGCCCGCCATTCGTGCCGCTTCTGGGGATGCGGGCCGAGATCTGAGCCGTGTCGCTAAGAGGGGGGGGGCGGGGAAGGCGACTTCAGGGTCAGCCCGGACAGGCGGTTGGGGGAGAGCCCTTCTCGCCACATCGCGAGCACACCGATACCCGTGACTGGCGCGAAGCTGACGGCCCAGAACACGATGGCGAAGCCCTGCGCTGCTGCGTCGGACTGTCCCCAGAGCACCATTGTCATTTCCATGGCCTTGTGAAACACGCCCAGAAAGCCTGGGGCCTGGGGAATGGCAACGGTGAGTGCGATGGCCACGGCGGTGAAGCAGGCAGCGCCAAAGGGAAGGTCCATCGCGAAGGCCTGGAACAAGCACCAGATGGCAAGCGCGCCGTTAAACCACATCCACACCGAGAGGGCCCCCGCACGCAGGAGGGCCGCGGGGTCCCGTGCGCTGCCCAAGCCGGCCACGAATCCATCAAACAGTCCCATGAACATGGGACGCACGGGGGGCGGGCCGAGCTTCAGGATGGTGGCGAAGGTGCGTCGTGCCCGCGCATCGCCTGAGGCGAGCAGAAAGAACACGAGGAGGCACACAAGGGCGACAGCGCCAAATGCACCGCCATACAACTTCAGGTTCCGTACCAGCTCGCCTTCCGGTCCGTCGGCCACGGTGGGCAGGACCAGGACCATTGCCACCAGGACGCTGACCATCCCGAACAGATCAAAGATGCGCTCCATCACGGTCGTTGCGACGATCTCCACAAAGGTACGGCCCGTGCGCTCGGCCGCGACCAGCGGCTTGGCCAGCTCACCGGCACGAAGCGGGAACAGGGTGTTGGCAGCCGCGCCCACAACTTGAGCGGCGAAGAGGTCTGTGGCCTTCGCCTGCACACCCAGCGGGCGAAGCAGCACCTGCCAGCGCACCGCACGAAGCACAAACTCGAACACGAGAATGGCCGACGCCGCGAGGACCCATCCGAGCTTGATCTGGCGCAAGGCCTCAGCGAGTGGTGCCCAGTCCACACCGGCGATGAACCAAGTGAGCGCGGATAGGCTCACCACCAAGGCCACCGCAAAGCGGGCGGCGCGACGGGGGGGATGGGAGGCCGGCGCTTCGGTGGTCATGCATGCACTTTACCTTTGTGCGACGGCGGGCGGTCGTCGTGGCCTGCAATCCCCCGGTGGGCTACCTCCGGCGACCGAGGATTGCCGGTTGCATGCCGGTCCGACTCTGCGCCAAAGCGGAGCCGGATGTGGCGGACCCCCTTCACCTTTTACGCCCGGAGGCTCGCATGTACGAACGCCTGCCAGACCGCAAGTATGATGTTGCTGGACTCGGCAACGCCCTGGTCGATGCCCTTGTCTTGATGGACGAAGGCGACTTTCTCGCGGAACGCGGAATCACCCGGGGACAGATGACCCCGGTCGATGACCAGAAGTGGGGGGCCATTCACGGTGAGCTGAAGCACCATGGGGTGGAGATTCAATCGGGCGGGTCGTGTGGCAACACCATCGCTGGACTGGGCTTTCTTGGCGCTCAGGCGATCTACGCCGGTCAAGTGGGCGACGACAAGCTCGGACACTTGTTCGCAGACCGCATGATCGAGGCGTGCGGACAGCACGCACTGAGCTGGAGCCGCAAGGTTGCCACGGGCAAGTGTCTGTCGATCGTGTCGACCATCGATGCCGAGCGCACGATGCTGACCGACCTGGGCGCAGCCGTGACCATGGACGGCCTTGGCTCCTTCGATGAAGTCATCCGAAATAGCCGACTGGTGCACATCACCGGCTATCTTCTCCTGGGCGAGCCCATGGCTTCCCGCGCCGAGGAGGCCATGGCCGTTGGGGTGCAAGAGCAAATCCCGGTCAGCCTCGATGTCGCAGACCCGTTTGTGGTGAACATGGTCAAGGAGCGCATGTGGGGGTTGATCGAAGAGTTTGTCGACATCGTCTTCATGAACGAGGAGGAAGCCAAAGCGCTCACCGGTACCGACGATCTGGATGCGGCCATCGAGGCTGTTGCAGATGTGGTGGACACCGTGGTGATGAAACTCGGAAGTCGCGGCTCGGTGGTCATTCATCGTGGAGAGCGCATTGAGGCGGGTGTGTTCCCGGTCGAGGCGGTGGACACGACCGGCGCTGGCGATGCATACGCGGCTGGATTTTTGTACGGCTACGTGCACGGCTGGGGAGCGAGACGCTCCGCCGACCTCGGCGCGCGAATCGCATCGATGACCGTCGGACAGCTTGGTGCGGTGGTCCGCGATGCTGGCCGGATGCAGGCGGCAATCGAAGCTTCTGCAACCAGCGCCTGATGGGACGGCGAATCGCTCGCGCCCGACTTGGCTCGGGCCAGGTCGGGTTCGGCCTCGTTTCGGAAGATGCATCGGGAGCGGCCCACTTCGTCCCGATAGTGGGCTCCCTCCTCGACGGTCGCTGGGATCCGGCTGGACCGCCGGTGCCCCTCACTGAGGTCGAGTTGTTGTGTCCGGTCACGCCCACGAAGGTGGTGGGAATCGGCACCAACTACCGAGCGCATGCGGTCGAGATGGGGCGCCCCATTCCGCCAGTGCCGAAGATGTTCCTGATGCCTGCCACGGCAGTTGTTGGTCCTGGTGACGCCATCGCGATTCCCCCTGGGGCCAGCCGGGTCGATCATGAAGCGGAGCTGGCCGTGGTGATTGGGCGGCGTGCCAGTCGGGTGGCAGTGTCGGAGGCGTTGGACCATGTGGTGGGCTTCACGGTCGCTAACGATGTGACTGCGCGGGATTTCCAGAAGGCCGACAAGGTGTTTGCTCGCGCCAAGGGCTTCGACACCTTCTGCCCGCTGGGGCCCTGGGTCGCGGTGGATCTTGACCCGTCCGACCTTGGGGTTCGTGCGCTGGTCGATGGGAAACTTCGCCAGGAGGGTCGTACATCCGACTTAATCTTCGACCTGCCCACTCTCGTCTCTTTCGTGAGTCATGTCATGACCCTCTTGCCGGGCGATGTGATCGCCACGGGTACGCCGTCGGGAGTGGGACCGCTGAGGGCCGGTCAGGTGGTTCGGGTCGAAGTCGAAGGGATTGGTGCCATGGAGAATCCCGTGGTCGACCGGGAGGACCGCTTGGAGGCCCTTCCGTGAGTGCCTTGGTGGTGAATCTTTACCTCTTTGGTGGGCTGTGTGTGCTGGCATCCTGGTGGAAGGGGTCGCGGCGGGTGCACCTGGCGGCCATGCTGGCGCTGTCCTGTGCTGCCATCGGTGCGGGTCTCTTTCGGCAGGTCCTGATCCCAGCTGATCTGACGCGCCTTCCCGCTCTGGCTGACCTCGAGCTTGAGTTGTTCACGCTTTTTGCTTGGGCGATGTTTGCAGCCACCGCGGCGTCGGCGGGATGGCGAGAGTCTTCGCGGTTTGCGCCCTTCGCCTACGGAATGCTGCTGGGCGAGCTGGGTGGAGCAATCCTGGCGATACGAGAGGTCTCCGACCCTTCTGTGCGTGCGAGGCGAGTCGTCGCAGCCAGCGCCGGCGCTCTGTTGGGACGAGTGGGAGATCCAGGCCTGTGGCTGCTCAACGGTGGCCAGTTGTCTCTCGGCGTATGTGCATTGGTGGGCTGCTCTGCCGTGGTTGGTCTGGTGGTGGCGGCACCGCCACGGGTCTTCGATGGCGCGGCTCGACGGCCGATGCCCGTACTGGCCGTGGGTGTGGGTGTATGGGCGCTTTCTTGGGTTCCCAGCATGCAGCTTCCCGGCGTCTTGTTGGGCAGTCTCGCTCTTTGGTGGCACCACCGACAACCGCTCCACACGCAACCGGTGGCTCGCGTGATTGGACTCTCGGTCGCTGTGGTTGTGGCCGTAATGGCCGGGCTGGGCGAGGCCTGGGCGGAGGCGGTGGAGGCCAGACTCGTGGTGTACGAGGCGGTGGTGCCTGCTTGGATTTGGGCACACGGCGCCCTGAGTGGTCTGCTCCTGGGCTCAGACGGCGGCGGGTTGATGGGGCGCGCGGTACTGGATCGGGCGCTGGCCGTTCGAGACCCGCTGGCTCCGGTGGCCTGGGGGCTCGGAGCCGCGGTAGCGGGCATGGCGCCGTACCTCGTCACGGGCACGTTGTGGCGGGCGTTGCCCCGGCATCTTTTTTGGGTGGTCCTCAGTGGTGCGCTCCTGGCCGGCGCACTTCATCTCGACATCCTGGGTTCCTGAGCGGGGGCTGTCGACTGCTTCGGGCTACGGCACTGGGGCCAACTGGGAGTTTGAACCGATGAGTTCCGCCGTTTCTCGCACGTTGCTTTCCGTGCTCTGTCTCGCAGGTGCCGTGACCGCGCTCGCTGCGGCACCACCCCCCGAGCTGGGACGCTCCGGTCTGGTGGCCAGCGACCACCGACGGGCGAGCGAGGCCGGTTTGGACATCCTTCGAGCGGGCGGCAATGCGGTGGATGCGGCTGTCGCGACGGCGTTGGCCTCGGGCGTCGTGCAGCCGGCCGGATCCGGACTCGGTGGGGGAGGGTTTGCGGTTGTGGTCCGGCCCGATGGCGAGCGTTCCGTGCTTGACTTTCGGGAGGTCGCCCCGAAGCACGCAGCCCGTGGCATGTTCATGGATGCTGAGGATGCAAAGGCGTCTCGTGTCGGCGGGCTGGCCAATGCCGTGCCCGGCGAGGCTCGTGGGCTGGAGACCCTTCACAAGCGCTATGGGAAGCTTCCTTGGGCAGAGGTGGTCACACCGGCGCGGGCATTGGCGCAAGCTGGATTCGAGGTGGAAAGTCACCTACACAAGGCGCTGTTGGGACTCAAGGTCGATGGTCCTGCCGTTTTTCAGGCCCTGTTCGACGGGACCGCAATGCCCCGGCAGGGTGACCGGGTGACCCGGACGGCGCTGGCCACCACTTTGGGAAGGCTGGCGGAGCAGGGGGCCGACGCTCTGCACAGCGGACCCGGAGCCAAAGCCATCGCGCAAGCGTCGAGGGCAGCGGGCGGTGTGCTGACGCAGGCTGACCTCTCGTCTTACCAGCCGGTCGATAGAGAGCCCATCGTGGGTGAGTATCGCGGCTGGACCGTCGTCACCATGCCGCCGCCAAGCTCAGGTGGTCTGGTTCTCGTCCAGATGTTGGGCGTGCTGGAAGGCTACGATCTCAAAATAGTAAATACAGTAAAAATAAACTGAGGAAACTATGACTGTAAAAAATAATGATA
>CAJWOS010000270.1 GCA_913044235.1 uncultured Pseudomonadota bacterium | reverse complement strand
TGGCGTCGATGGCAACGGCGGTCTTGCCGGTCTGGCGGTCGCCGATGATCAGCTCACGCTGGCCACGACCGATGGGGACCATGGAGTCGATGGCCTTGAGGCCGGTTTGCATGGGCTCGTGGACCGACTTGCGCTGGACGATGCCAGGCGCCTTGATCTCGATGGGCATCGACATGGCGGCCTCGATGGGCCCCTCACCATCGATGGGGTTGCCCAGGGCGTCGACGACGCGACCGAGGAGGCCGGGACCAACCGGAACCTGGACAATCTTGCCCGTCCGCTTGACCGTGTCGCCTTCCTTGATGTTGAGGTCCGAGCCAAAGATGGCTGCACCGACGTTGTCCTCTTCAAGGTTGAGGACCATGCCCATCAGCCCACCAGGGAACTCAAGGAGCTCACCGGCCATGGCGTTGGCGAGACCGTACAGACGGGCGATGCCGTCACCAACGGACAGGACGGTTCCGGTCTCGGACACCTGCACGCGGGTCTCGTAGTTCTGGATCTGCTGCTTGAGGATCTCGCTGATCTCTTCGGCGCGGATGCTCATGGCGAGGGCTCCTGAGTTTGGAGGTCGGGCCAATAAAGGCTCGACGGGGATTCGGGTGGGATTCTTGGAAGAAACGGAAAAGAAAGTACGGACCGGGGAACCGCGGGCTCAAGCCTCGGCGGCGCCACCATCCGTGGAGCTGGTGAGCGCCTGATGGATGTCCATCAGACGGGTACGAACACTGGCGTCGTAGACGGTGTCACCGACCTTGGCGACCATCCCACCGATGAGGCGGGGGTTGGTGCTGAAGCGAGCGATGACGTGCTTGCCTGAAGCCGAAGACAGGGCCTTCTGGATGGTCTCCATCGCGCCCTGGTCGAGCTCGCGCGCAGTGGTGACCACTGCCCGGACCCGGCCCGACTGCTCGTCTGCCATCTCGACAGCCGACGCAAGGATTCCGGGAAGCTCCGTGAAGCGGTTCTTGTCCAGCAGGAGCCGGGCGAAGTTCTTCACGTAGGTGTGGATATCGATCCGACCGAGGACGGCATCAAGGACGCCACGCCGCTGGTCGACCGGGATGCCCGGGTTGGTGAGGGCTGCGCGTAGGCTGCCATCTCCGGTGTCGAGCACCGCAGAGAGAGACTGGAGATCACCGACCAAGCGGTCCCGATCGTCCTGGTTTTCTCCCAGATCGATCAGTGCGCGGGCGTAGCGACGTGAAAGTGATCCATCAGCCATGGCTGGCCTCCCCACCATCAAGGGCCTTGAGGAACTCGCCGTCCAGGCGAGCGTGGTCGTCTTCGTTAATACTGTCGGCGACCTGTCGGGCAGCCAGACCAATCGCGAGCTTCGCGGCTTCTGCACGAAGTGCGGCGCTGGCCCGTGCTTGTTCGTCGCGGATGGACCGCTCCGCTCCCGCCTTGATGGAGGCGACTTCCCGCTCGGCGCGTCCGAGCAGCCCGGCGCGGTCCGCTTCGGCGAGATGATCCGCTTCCTTGCGCATATCAGCGAGCACGGTCTCGAAGTTGTCGATCTTCTCCGAGAGCGCTTCGAACCGCGCTTTGGCCTCGGCCTCGGCCGCACCTGCACCGTCAATGGCATGGGCGATGCGGCTGGACCGAGCGGCGAGTGCCGACTTGATGGGGTTTCTCAGCACGTAGCCGAGTCCGCCCAGCAACAGCGCGAGGTTCGCAGCATGAAACGCCATCGGAATCAGGCTGTCGTCTAGCGTGTGGGCGACATCACTTCCGCCGCCGGCGGCGATGGCCACACTCGGCAGCAGCAGTAGACCTGCAGCGATGGTGAAGAACTTTACGGTAGGCATCTCGGTGGACTCCACAAGGGTGGCGAGACGAAAAGAAGTTGTTTGGCGTCGGGGTGGGCTCGCCTCAGGAGGCGACGGGCCGACCGAGCACCGAGCTGGAAATCTGCTGAGCAAGGAGCGCCGATGAACCCCGCAACCCTTCCCGAGCGGCAGAGGCTTCCGACCGGATGGTTTCGAGGGCCCCTTCCATCTGCTTGTCCGCTTCTCCCCGCGCAGCCTGGACCATGGTCTCAGCTTCGCTGAGGGCTTCGGCCCGACGCTTCGCTCGTTGCTCAGTCATCTCGATGCGCGCCGCATTGAGCTTGGACTCGTACTCTTCAGCGCGAGCCGCCAGCTGTTCCTGCAGCTCTCGAGCGCGATCCTGGGCACCGTCAATCGCATCTTCGCGGCCGTCGAGGTGCTGGATCATCGGCTTGAAGATGATGGAGTACAAGCCAAGGAGCGTGATGAGGTAAGGAACGACCTGAAGGACTATGACCAGTGGATTCGGAAAAACGTCCATTGATTTCCTCGGGGACGACACACGCCAGGCGAAGTGACTTGTCCGGGAAGACCGACGCTCTCTCGCTCACCACGCACAGGCGGAGGTGCCAGGGCGAAGGTGGAGTCGAGCTTCCATGAACACGGTACCGGATTCACGCTCGTCGGGGATTTGGAGGCTGCGAGCGGTATCACCCGTCTGTCAGGGCAGCAACCCATGCGAGCGCGATGTCTGTCGAATGGTCGGCTTGGCTGCAGTGAACGCCGTTGTGGCCGTCGACAGTGACAATTGGGTGCCGCTGTTCACCGCCATGCGGAGCGGCGCTCTTACTCGGGATCTCTCACGGTCTCCATCGCCACCAGCGCGACACCGGATGCGTAGCCATCCATGGGTGTCACCGCGCATGCCACCACATCATTCGCAGCCACCGTGGCGGTCGTTAGATCCCACAGGTCGACCGTGGGACCGGGGTCGCCGTTGAGGGTCCAGGCAAAGGTGTAGGCCTCGGGGTCGTCGTCGGCATCACTCCACCCCTCCGGACGGCAGATCACCGTGTCGCTCGGCTGGGGCCCCGACGGCTCGATCACCACACCGGTGATCGCCGGTTCTGAGTTTCCGATCACCACCGGTTCTGCGTACCGCGCCGGACCACGAACGGTTCCATCGTGCAGTGCCACCGCGGCTCCCACCTCCTGACCCCGCACAAAATGGCGGGCGTCCAGCTCGGACTCTGTCCCCACGACCACTCCATCCACGGTCCAGGTGTACCGCGCTTGCAGCACGTCGTTGGGATCTGCATCATCCCCCTCGAGCTGCAGGGTCAGTGTGTCAGTGGTGAGGGGATCGGATGGCTCGATCTCCAGCTCGGTCACCGTGGGACTCGAATTCTGAATCCGAACCGTCGCAGTGGCCTCCTCGCCGATTTCTCCGGCCTGTACCGGCGTGACCACCACCGACCAGCTTTCACCGGCACGGGTGCGATCCGGCGGAACATCCGGACCGGTCAACCCGCTATTGGAGCCATCCACCAGCCACAAAATCTCGTATCCAAACGCGTCTCCATCCACGTCTGAGCCGGAGGGCGTGGCCCGAAGTCGATCGAGCGTGGTCGGTGCTTCCGGTGTGATCACCACGCTCGCAACGGGCGGCGTGTTGCCGATCACCGTCACCGCCAGCGCCGTATCTGTGGTGAACACCCCGTCTGTGACCGCTACCCGTACTTCCCAGACCTGTCCGAGCGCAGTGGCATCCGCCGGAACGGTGTCGCCATAGTCGAGTCGTTCGGTGCCATCGACGGCCCACAGCACCGACCAGGACAGGAGATCGCCATCTCGATCTTCCGGGAGGCGCTCGAAGGTCCAGCGAAGATCGTCTGTGGTGAGCGGCTCGAAGGGCTCGATCGCGACCGTGGGGGTGGAGGGTGGGGTCTGGGTCATCACAGCATCGACCGCCCCAGGCGAAGGCAGCAGCGCAGTATCGAGAGACTCGGGTTTTGCGCAGCTCATCCACGGTCCCGAAGCCAGCGCAAGGAGCCACCCAGACCGCATCAGGTCTCGGCCTCGCCCTTGATGCCGGGCCAAAACCGGCGCTTGATCATCGGCCAGAGCGAGTCGCCCACCATCTTGCATCCAAAGCCGAACGCCACGTATGACAAGCCATAGAAGCCCAGTCCCGCCCCTGCCCGCATGGAAAGGTCGGCGTCCATGAACGGACTCGCGAGCGCGCCCCCCCACAACACAAAGCTGAGGGCGATCAACACGAATCCATAGATGCGACGGCGAGAGACTTCGAAACGCATACTGCTGTTCTACCCCCATCCGCATGCTTCCGTCGGTCAATTTTCCCCTCTTGCGCCGCGGGTTGTAGACAAGACATCGGTGTCGCAATTTCTTGCCTTGGACCGGCTGTTGCCCCTTTGCTGCCCGCGTCATCGCAGGATGAAGTCCATGAATAGAGGCCCAAAACAGCCTGTTAATGGATGTCTTTGACCGATTTGATTCGCTGTTCCACACGGTTGGCCCGAATATTGCTCCCAACACTTTCGCCGCCACTTCTCGCGGCAAGTCCCTTCATCGAGGTGCACCATGCGTCGGTTCATTCCCATTCTCTTCATCACTGCCGGTCTCATCGGCTGCGGCGACAAAGACGACTCCGGAGACTCCGGAGACTCCAGCGCACCTGCCGTCTCCGCGGCCTGCGAGATGGCTGCGGAGATCGAAGCCTGTCCTGAGTGTGCCGACGGCGACGTCACCTGCAGCTACGGCGACGAGAGCGCCACCGAGCTGTCCTGCGGCGACTGTCAGGCCCGCAGTGCACTACTCAGCGCCCTCTGTGATGCCGACATCGACGATGTTCGGGCCGACATCGAAGCCGGCCTGAGCTGCAGCGAACCCGAGTAGTCTCGCCCCGACCGGAGGCCGGCATTACCGCCTCCGGTCGCCTACTCGGCCAGCTCGGAGACCACAGCTTCTTCGATGGCCTCTACATCCGGCTCGTTGCTCGCATAGACGATGCGGCCATCGGTGCCGATCACGAAGTCCTGCGGGTAGGCGCCCGTGGGAAACGCAAACAAGAGGTCGTACATCCTGTCGACCTCGCCCGTTTCGTCCAGCAATACCGGAAAGGAGACCCCGAGTGCCTCGGTGTAGGCCTGGACCCGGTCCCGGGTCTCGCGGGTGGCGATGCCCCAGACCACCGCTCCGTCGGCTTCATACGGTTCCCAGATTCGTCCCTGCAAGTCGGAGACCTCCGACGCACACTGTGGTCACCAGGTGGCGAAGTAGGCCAAAACTACCGGTTGACCGATCTGATCGGACAGACGGTGTACGACGCCATCGAGATCTTCCAGTGCAAAGTCCGGTGCGTTCTGACCAATGGCATTGCCTTCACCGCTCGCACCTGTGCCGGTCTGCAGCTCAAACTGCGGCATCCCCGGATCGTCCGATGCGATGCAGATCGTGGATCCACGGGGAATCCCTGTGACGCCATCCCAGGCGACCTGCACCTGCGCCACCTGCCCGGGTGCCATCACCGGGTGGTCGATCGTCGCTTCCATGCCCGGCGGCAGAGCGATGCCCGCGATGGTGAGCGCGGCCGACCCACGGTTGGTCACTCGGACGATCCGGGTCTCGGCCTCATCGAGAAAAGCGACACCATGGCTGGATACGTCGATCGAAGGGGCGGGGTCTGTGCCCAGCTCCCACACCGACAAGATGTTCCAGTCCCCCACCAGCCAGCGCCCGTCTGCAGCCGTGAGGGCCATCGCATACAGCTCGGTCTCTTCGTAGGCGAATGGTACCGGCGCCTCCGGCGTGCCCGCACGTCCGACATCAAACAGTACGACAGCCTCTTGCGTGGTGACCCCCACGATTCCATCGTGCACTTCCACGTCGAGTGCGCTTCCGCCCACGTCGAGCACAGCCACTCTGGTGGGGGCGAGCGGATCGCTGGTCTCGAAGATTTCCAGACCTCCGGAGCCCGACGCCACATACAGGTAGCCGTCATCATCGCCGACCAATCGTACTGGCTGGCCCTCGCTGTCTGCGGTGGCGGTCCAGACCGGTGCATCGCGGCTGGCCAGGGAGAATGTGACCAGCCCGGCCCCACCATCGGCCACATAGGCCGCATCCTCGGTGGCCAGGATGTCCCACGGGCGCTCGAGCCCTTCGCTCACGGTGGCGCTGAACGCGATTGCATCGGTGACCGTGATGTTGAAGATGTCGATAGAACCGTTGATGTTGGCGACATACAGGCGGTCGCCGAGTGGATGCAGCCCTTCGTAGCCGGTGTTCCCCATGCGCGCTGTGCGCACCAGACGGTCCGGATCGGCGTAGGAAATGACGTCGAGTCCAATGTCGCGGTGGGTGGCAAACATGCGCTCTGGAGCGGCGGGCTCCACATGGTAGTACCGCTCGAATGGTCCTGGCTCGGCGCCCAGGTGACCTCGAGTATTGGGCTGGGTGACGTCGGAGAGGTCAAACACCGCCACACCCCCCTGACCCGCGGTAAGGACCACCTCGGCATCGGGCAGGTAGGCCACATCGAGAATCTCCGTGAACCACGAACCCGACTGGTTGATCTCCGCGCCCACCTCCACAAAGGCGTCGGTGCCGCTGGGGGATGGCGGTACACATGTGCTCGGCAGCGTGACCCAGTCGGCAGGCGGCGCTCCCGAGTCGCCCGAGTCTGCGGTGTCGGCCGTATCCATCGGACGCGCGGTGTCGTCGCCCGCATCAGAGTCTTCGATGAGTGATGCCCCCGCCGAGTCCACCGCGGCCGCTGGAGCTTCGACGGCGATGAACTTCCCCGACGCACATCCGGCCACGGTGACCGCACACACGCAAAGATGGTTGAATCGCATCAAACCTCCCTCGAGACCACCCGACGTCCGCAAGCAGAATACCAAACGCACACCGCTTCGCGCTCCCCAGCCCCGCATCGAGAGCCCACCATGCCCACCCTGATGTTGTCCGTACTCCTGGCCACGGCGAGCGCACAAGAGCCCGCCCGCGGACCGGCCACGCTCCTGTCTCCGAGCACCAAGCCACCGCCCGGCGACGTTGTCCTCGAGCCCTTTTCGAACATTCAGGTCGCCGGCGACGTGGATCTCAACCTCTTCGGCAACGTTCCGCAGCGAACCGCTGAGGTGCGGTGTCCCACCAGCGAAGGCCCCGGCGTGGTGTTTGAAGTCCGCGGAGAAACCCTGATGGTACGCCCTCAACATGAAGGCCGACGCACCACAGGACAGTGCCTCGCCGTGGTCCGCGCGTCGGGAATCAAGCAACTGGAGGTGGCCGGGGCATCGGTCACCCGCGGCGGCGCACTCTCCGAGCTCACCATCGCCCGGCTCGCCGGGGCGGGTCGCCTCGATCTTCGGGGTCTGTCAGCCCCTCAGTTCCAGCTTCAGGCAGCCGGCGCCGGACTTGTACAGCTATCGGGCGCGGTCGATGCCCTCACACTCGAGGTCTCTGGCGCGGCCGAGATCCAGGCCAAGAACCTGGTGGCACAGCACGGAATCCTGAAGGTGACGGGCTCCGGCACGATGGAGGTCACGGTCCGGCAGTCGGTCGCAGCCACCAGCGCGGGGGCAGGCGCCATCACCGTGCACGGCACGCCACCAAAGGTCGAAAAGAACGCTCTCGGGGCCGGGCAGATCGTGATCCAGTAATCCTCAGTGCGACCAGTTCACCCGCGAGTAGTATCGCGTGTTCGACACGCTGTAATAGCTGGGGGCCGTGCCGCTCCAAGTGGATGTATACACTCCAGAACCGCCGATCCAGCGACCAACCGACGTGCCCATCCCCATGTCGTCGGTGGATGAACCGGCCGAGGTGTCGTATCCATAGAGCAGCGAATCACTGGCGGCCGAGCAGTCGTATGCGGTCACCAGGGCGTAGTAGGTGCCGGCCTCTACGGCGACGCCCAGGGTGCCCGAGTCAACCCAGCTCATCGACGAAGACGTGACGGTGGTGGTGTTGGCTGCCTCGACCGTCCAGTTTCCATCCGAGAGGCTGCCCGCACTGAGCACATAGAAGTCCACCAGACACAGGTCTCCATAGTAGGCAGACACATAGAACTCGATGGACTCCACGGTGCCGTGCTTGTCGGCGAGGAAGACATTTCCACGTGTGCTCAAGTCACCGGCCGCCAGCGAAGACAGCGAGCCGACCGTCTCGGTGTAGGCCGTGCCACATCGACTCGAGGAACACGACACGGAGACCCCGTCGTCGTAGCGATAGCTGTACGCGCTGTCCCCGAGGTAGAAGTCGAGCGGCTCGTTGTCGTCGCCACCTCTTTGGGTGCCCAGATCGACGTTGTCGAGTGTGAGGCTGCTCGCGCCATCGAGGTAAATCGCACCGCCCACGGAGCCCGAGCTGAAGTTGTCGGTGACCGCCGCCGCTCCGCTCGTGCTGCCTTCGATGGTGGCCGTCACGGCTCCTTCCAGCGCCAGTGCGCCGCAGGCGCTCACACTGTCGTTGTTGGTCATGGTGGAGTCCACCATGTCCATGGTCACCCCACCACCGGACAGGTCATACAGGTGCAGTCCGCCCACATCGATGGTGGCGTAGTTGTCGTCGAAGACAGAGTCTTCCAGTGTGAGTGTCCCGTCGCCGATGAAGCCGGCGCCGCCGTAGCCGGACTCATTGCCCGACACCTCCGTATCGACGATGGTCAGGTCGCAGTTGTAGGTGAACAACCCGCCGCCCGCATACGGGGAGATGTTGTCGATCACCTGCACGTTGTCGAGGGATACGGTGCTGGAGCTCGATGTGGCAAAGCAGGCGAGTCCACCGCCTGCCTCAAAGCCGGAGCCGAACAGCAGCGCCGACCCCAAGCCGTTCTGCAGCGTGACCGCAGACAATGAGTAGGACAGCCCATCCGAGACGCTGGAGACCACCGCATCGGTGAGCGCACCGTCCAGTACGACGTCGCCTGCGACCCCGGTCTGCCCGTAGATGTCGACATCGGCGTCCACCACAAGATTCGTGTACCAGGTTCCGGCGCACATCCCCAGGGAGCCGTCGGCGCTCAGCAGCACCAGCGATGGGTTGGTGGGCATGCCGGCGATGACTGCGGTGTAGTCGGTGGCCACACCGGATGTGTCCCAAAATGTGGCGACACCGCTGTCGTCTGTGGAGCCGTCGCAGTTGTCGTCTGCTCCGTTGCACAGCTCGACGGCCCCCGGGTAGGCCACGGCCGACGCATCATCACAGTCTGTCGCGGTCGGGGCGTAGGCCATGCTCGAGGTAGACGGATCATCGCATGCCGCGGTGGCGACGCCCGTGTTGCTTCCGTATCCATCGCCATCACCGTCTTCGTAGAAGGTGCTCATGGTACTGGGATCGACCGTGGAGTCGGCATCATCGGCGGAACCGTTGCAGTTTTCGTCGCTGTCGTCGGGATCGCAGACCTCCGTGGCATCGGGGTTCACGGTGTCGTCGGTGTCGTCACAGTCCGTGGCGTCGTTGGCGTAGGCGAGCAGAGCCGTGGACGGGTCGTGACAAGCCATCTGGAGCGGAACGCTGTCGTCGCCAAAGCCATCCCGGTCGTCGTCTGGAGCCCAGGCCGACTGGGTGGTCGGGTCCACTCCGGGGTCGTCGTCGTTGGCGGTACCGCTGCAGTCTTCGTCCAGCTCGTCTGGATCGCACACCTCGGTCTGCCCTGGGTTCACCCTGGCGTCGGTGTCGTCGCAGTCCGTGGCGGTTGCGGCAAAGGGAGTACCGGACTCAGACGGAGGGTCGCAAGCCATCACACCGGTCGATGCCTCATCGCCGTATCCATCGGCATCCAAGTCGAGGTAGAAGGTGGAGCCGGTGGTCGGGTCAACCGCTGGGTCGGCGTCGTCGGCCAGTCCGTT
>CAJWOS010000269.1 GCA_913044235.1 uncultured Pseudomonadota bacterium | reverse complement strand
CGACGACGGGCCCGCGGCGAAGAAGGCCAAGACCGTCGAGGCCTAGGGCCGGGAGAGCCTCGGCGCGCCGGGTAAAGAAGTACTCGGTGAAGGCGCACGACCCCCGGCGCTCCGAGGACAACGATCGTTTGGGTCCTGCGAACTGGGACGCCGGCACAAACTGCGGGAGCAGTGACGGGGGCGTGATCGGACTCGACGGCGGCTCCACCAGTTCCAAGGCCGTCTTGGTGGACCACGAAACGGGCGATGTGCTCTACAAGGCGTACACCTTGTCGAAGGGCAACCCGATTCGGGACACCAAGGACATTCTCACTGAAATCAAGGGCTATGTGGAGTCGTTTGGTGCCACGCTCGAATGCACGGGCTTCGGCGCTACCGGCTACGCGGCAAACGTCCTCGAAGAGAGCGTGAAAGCCGACGTCAACATCGTGGAGACCGTGGCTCATATGATGTCTGCCGTGCGGTACGTTCCGCATGCCGACGTGGTCTGTGACATCGGTGGGCAGGACATCAAGGTGTTGTTCTTGGCGGAGAACAAGGAAGGCACCCGAGACGTGCGCGACTTCCGGCTCTCCAACCAGTGCAGTGCAGGCAACGGCATGTTGCTGCAGGCGATGGCCGACCAGTTTGGTGTGCACCTACATGACTACGCAGACACCGCGTTCGGCGCTGACCTCTCGCCCAAGTTCTCGTATGGCTGCGCGGTGTTCCTCGATGCCGACCGGGTCAACTTCCAGAAGGAAGGCTTTACGGCCCAGGAGATGCTGTCCGGGCTGGCGAAGGTGCTGCCCAAAAACGTGTGGCAGTACGTGGTGCAGGTGCCGCGACTCGCCGAATTCGGGCGGGTTTTCGTGCTGCAGGGGGGCACCCAGCGCAACCTTGCGGCAGTGAAGGCTCAGGTCGACTACATCGAAGAACGGGTGCCCAACGCTGAGGTTGTGGTGCATCCGCACACCGGTGAAGCCGGTGCCATCGGTGCGGCCATGGAAACGCGCCGGGTGGTCCGTCGAAAGGGATCGTCGACCTTCATCGGTCTCGAGCAGGCCATCAACCTGGGCTACACCACCCGCAACGACGAATCCACCGTCTGTCACTTCTGCCCCAACGAGTGCAGCCGGACCTTTATCGACACCAAGACGCCCGACGGTCGGACCAGTCGCTACATCTCTGGTTTTTCTTGCGAGAAGGGCACGGTCGAGTCCAAGGATGCACTGAAGGTGCTCGCGAAAGAGCGAAACGAGATTCGGCGGCAGTACCCGAATCTCGTCGACGAGGAAAGCCGCCTGGCGTTCAAGAAGTTCTACGAGCCCGTGCCGCTGCCCAAGTCTGGTGCGTCGAAGAAAGATGTGCGCGTGCGACGGAAGATGTTCTTCCGGGTGGCCCGTCGCATGGTGAATCGTGGCTTCACGCGCTCCTATGCTGACCTCTCGAACATCAAGATCGGCATGCCGCGGGTGATGAACCTGTACAGCTGCGCGCCATTCTTCCGTCACTACTTCGACTCGGTCGGCCTTCCGAAGGAAAACCTGGTGTGGTCGCCGCCGACGACTGAAGAGATGTGGGTCGAGGGGGGACGCTACGGCTCGATCGACCCTTGCTACCCGAGCAAGGTCATCCAGGCGCACATGCACGAGCTGCTCTTCCACGCGCACACCGACGAAAAGCGCAAGCGCGGTCCGCTCGACTACATCTACTACCCCTGCATCACGCACATCCCATCGTTCCTCAACAATGTGATGGACACGGCGGCTTGTCCCATCGTTGCAGGCAGTCCGCTCGTGACCAAGGCGTCATTCACCAAAGAGGTCAACTTCTTCGAGCGTGAAGGCATCGATTATGTCGACGACGCTGTCAGCTTCACGGAGCCCAACCTGCTGAAGAAGCGCATGTTCGCCACCTGGGGCGCGCGGCTGGGCATCACGGAAGATGAGTCCGACTGGGCCGTCGAGCAGGGCTTCGTTGCACTGCGTCGCTTCGACGAGATCCAAGAGGAGCGGGGCAAGGCCATCATCGAGCAGATGGAGCGGGAAGACCGCGTGGCCATTCTCGTGATCGGGCGTCCATACCACAACGATCCTGGCTTGAACCACGGCATTCCTGACGAGTTCCAGGTGCTTGGCTACCCGGTGCTGTCCATTCGCAGCATCCCGAAAGACCCGGTGTGGCTGAAGCGTCGCATGCGCGGCCTGGCCGACCCCCTCGACCTCAACGATGTGTGGCCAGAGAACTTCTCGGCCAACAGCGTGCAGAAGGTATGGGCCGCGCGATTTGCGGCGTTCCATCCCAACATCGCTGTGCTCGACCTCTCGAGCTTCAAGTGTGGGCATGATGCTCCGACCTACGGGCTCATCGACCGCATCGTCAAGACCGCCAAGGCACCGTACTCGGCGTTGCACGACCTCGATGCCAACAAGCCCGGTGGGTCCATCCAGATTCGGGTGAAGACCTATTCATACAAGCTCAAGATGGTGGAAGAGCAGCTCAAGGATGAGTCGCACCTTCGCACTGAGCTTGCGCGACGGGTTGCTGAGAAGCGTCTCGAGCTGCTCCGACGCATGGAGCACCAGTCTGCCCAGGCCATGCCTGCCCGGTAATCCGTCCTTATTTCGTTTCGAATCCTTTCCTGTTTCAACCGCTAATTCGTCGTCACGGAGCAACCATGAGCCACGTAGAACACGAATCCACAATCGCAGAAGACGCCATCTCCGAAGCCGCCGCTGAGGATGTGCTCACCCAAGAAATGCGGGACCGCCTCGAAGAGCAGCTCGCTGCTTTCGCAGAGCAAGAAGCGCAGAAGCTGGGCCTCGGTCGTGACCAATACACCGAAAACGTCAACACCAACTTCACCGCTGAGCAGCGTCCCCACACCACGATCCTGGTGCGTGGACTCACGCTCGCGCACGACGACCTCATCGCCGCTGCGCTGCGGGGTCTCGGGTACAAGGCGCAGCTGATGGACACGCCGGACAACGAGGCCTTGCAGTATGGCAAGGAGTTCGGCAACCGTGGTCAGTGTAGCCCCACCTACTTCACCGTGGGGAACTTGGTGAAAACCCTCGTGCGGATGCGCGACGAAGAGGGGATTTCCACCGAGACCATCCTCAGTGACTACATCTTCGTTACCGCGGGAGCGTGTGGCCCCTGCCGCTTCGGTACGTACGTCACGGAGTACCGCAAGGCCCTGCGCGACTCGGGCTTCGATGGCTTTCGGGTTCTGCTCTTCCAGCAGCAGGGTGGCGTGAAGCAGGCCACGGGAACCGAGCTGGGCCTGCAGATCAACCTGGACTTCGCCCTCGGCCTCGTGCGGGGCATCATGGCCGGAGACGTCCTCAACTTGCTGGGCTACCGCCTGCGTCCTTACGAGCTCGAGCAGGGTGCAACCGATACCGCTATGTCTGAGTGCAAAGACATGCTCCGCCAAGCCTTCGCGAAGAACCGCAGCATCGTGGCGACACTGGCGCGCTGTCGCCGTCGGATGAGCAAGGTGAAGGTCGATCGCACCCATCCGAAGCCGAAGGTGAGCATTATTGGTGAGTTCTGGGCCATGACCACCGAGGGTGATGGCAACTACAAGATGCAGCGCTTCCTGGAGTCGGAAGGCGCCGAGGTTGACGTGCAGAGCGTGACGGCCTGGATCTTGTTCATGATCTGGGAAAACAAGTACGACACGATGCAGCGCCTTGACCTTCGCGAGCACGACGACGCGCGGAAGGGACTCAAGGGCAAGGACGGTACCCAGAAGCTCATGATTCTGTCCGCTCTGGACCGTGTGGTCCGCAGCGTGTTCCAGCTCTACGCAAACACGGTTGGACTGCACGGCTACCACCTGCCCAACCTCGACGAAATCGCCGAGCTGGCGAAGCCGTCGTATGGCAACGAAGTGCGGGGTGGCGAAGCACACATGGAAGTGGGCAAGCTGATCCACTTCGTGGAAGACAAGCTCAACCACATGACCGTCTCGGTCAAGCCCTTCGGCTGCATGCCGTCGAGTGGTGTTTCGGATGGCGTGCAGTCGCTCATCGGGTCGCAGTACCCAGAAGCAATCTTCCTGCCGATCGAGACCACTGGTGATGGTGCGGTCAACGTATACAGCCGGGTGCAGATGATGCTCTTCAAGGCCCGTCAGAAGTCCAAGGAAGAGTACGAGGCTGCACTCACGGAAGTAGGGATGACCGAAGAGACCTTCCGCCAGCGCATGCAGGGCTCCCGCCGATTCTCCCGTTCCTTGTGGACCCCCTCCCACCGCGTGGCGGGAACGGCAGCCAACTTCGTGTACGCCGTCGGGCGCTGAAACCGAAGGGGCGCGAACGGAGGGGTGGGCCGGTGGGCTCACCCCTCTTTGCGTTCTTGGGGTACCGGTCCCGGGTCGCGGCACCAGGCCTCGCCCATCGAAACGCAACGATGGCTGTGCCTTTGGTCTCGCTCGTGAGGGTCCCGCGTCAATCCGCCGTCGGGGTGGCTCGAATGCACCGAAGCGCGTTACCTCGGTGGGCCGACCCGGCGCGTCTGAAAGCCCGCACGTTGTTGCTTTGACAACTGCGATGGTGACGGGATTCCCACGGTTTTGTGTGGCGTTGTTCCCTGGTGCCATCGCGGGCTTCGTACGGTCCCCGCGCAGGACCGGACTCGATCCCTGGAGACTTCAGTGGCCACCACTGCCTACGCAACAAAGACTGCCGCCGCCACGGAAGGCCCCTGGTCGAGCGCCGCCTATTTTGACGTCGATGGCACGCTGGTAGACACCAACCTACTCGGGCCCACCGCTTGGTTCCTCCTCAACCAGGCGCGGCCACAAGAGTCGCTCATTCGCTTCGGGCGAGCACTACTTGGTGGCCCGGCGATGGCATTGGCTGAGCTGCGCGACCGCAGACTGTTCAACGAGCTTCTGTACGCGAACTACAAGGGGATCTCCTGGGACCGGATGGAAGTTGTGGGCCGCGATGTCTTTGAAGACATTGTGGAGCCGAGAATCTTTCGCGGTGCGCAGGAGTTGATCGACCAGTGCCACAAAGCCGACCAACGCGTGGTTCTGGTGACCGGTTCGCTCGACCATGTCATCCAACACCTCGCCGAGTATCTGGGCGCTGACGCCTACATCACCAATCGGCTTGAGTTCAAGGACGGCATCGCCACCGGCAAGCTGCTGCGGCCCGTTGTGGCAGGTCCCGAAAAGGCCGGCATCATTGTGGAAGATGCTCGAATCCACGACCATGACCTCGCCAAGTGTCACGGCTACTCCGACTCCTACTCCGACGTTCCGATGCTCTCGGTCGTTGGCCATCCCAACTGCATCAAGCCCGATTCCAAGCTGCGTCAGCTGGCGCGGGCCTACGCCTGGCCGGTGCTGGACATCGACCGGGCACCCTCGGGTGGACCTCGCTGAGCCTCGCCTCGTGTCGAGCCAGCCCTGCCACCCTTCGTGCGACATCTCTACCCGTTTGAGGCATCCATGAGCCTGGACCACCCCTGCGTAGTCACCATCGACCACAGCTCCCGTCCTCGCGTGTTGTTCAGCGGCACGCGCCTGGTCGAGGTCGACCTTCCGGTCGGCACCCGGGTGATGTACCCCAAGCCGCCCCTCGAAGGTCTTCCCGACCCTCGTGCCGCGGTCCGCTATGCGCTCAACCATCCCATGGGGATGGAGCCGCTGTACGCGATGCTCAAGCCGGGCATGAAAGTCACCATTGCCATCGACGACCTCTCCATGCCACTGCCGCCGATGCGTCGTCCCGACACCCGGCAGATGGTCATCGAAGCGGTCCTCAAGCATCTCGACGACTATGCCGTCGAAGACATCCACCTGATCATCGCCACGGCGTTTCACCGCCCGATGACCTCGGATGAGATTCGTCACATCGTCGGAGACAAGGTACACCGGCGCTTTTGGCCCGACCGTCTGTACAACCACGACGCCGAAAAGCCAGGTGGTCTGAAGTATCTGGGCACCACCGAAGATGGCATTGAGGTCGAGATCAACCGGCGCGCGGCCGAGAGCGACCTCGTCATCTATGTCAACCTCACATTTGTCACGATGAATGGTGGGTACAAGTCGCTTGGCACCGGCTTGGTGGGGTACCGCACGCTGCGGGGACACCACAACCCGTCCACCATCCGCAAGACCGAGTCCTACATGGAGCCGGAGCGGTCTCACCTCGCCCACAAGATGGTGAAGGTCGGCAAGCTCATCGAAGAGCAAGTCAATGTGTTCCACATCGAGACCACCGTGAACAACCGGATGTTCGGCAAGCCGCTCGATATCCTGGCCCGCAACGAAGACGATCTCTCCGATGCGGAGTGGTCCGGACTGCAGGGGCTGGTCCGCACACTCAAGTGGCTGCCACAAAATGCGCGGCAGGCCATCTTCGAGCGAGTGCCGGCACCCTACGAGATGATTGCCGTGGCGGCCGGAGCCTGCGAGCCGGTCCACAACTACATCCTTGAGGCCTGCGAGAAACAGCTTCTTGTGCCCATCGAAGGGCAGGCCGACATCGGTATCTTCCCGATCCCATACATCTCGCCCTACAACGTCGGTGCCTTCTTGAACCCGATTCTCGTGAGCGTGATGACGGAGGGGTACCTGCACAACCTCCATAAGGGCTCCCCCATCGTCAAGAAGGGGGGCACGATGATCATCTTCCATCCGTGCACCGACAAGTTCGATCAAGACCAGCACCAGGCCTATGCGGAGTTCTTCCACAAGCTCCTGCCCCAGACCCGCGACGCGATGGAGCTTCACAAGCGCTTCGAGCGTGATTTTGCCAAGCACCCTGGGTACGTACAGCAGTATCGGACCGGCAAGGCCTACCACCCCGTCCACCCGTTCTACATGTGGTACTGGGGTGAGAATGGTCGTGCCCACCGGGGGCGGGTCATTGTAGTGGGAGCCGACAACGAGTACGTGCCTGGAATCCTCGGGTACGAGACCGCCAAGTCGCTCGATGAAGCGCTGCGCATGGCACGGGAGTCTGCTCCCGAAGATCCAAGCATCACCTGCTTCCGTATCTGCCCGGTGTTGATGGCCGACGTCCAAGCCGACCCAGCACCGCCCGCGCTCACCGTCGAAGCCGAGTGAAGGAACGCGCCATGACCACTCCCCACACCGAATCCGAGTCTACGGCGCCCGCGGTACGCGCCGAGCAGCCGTCCGTGCTCGATCTTCAGGGCTTGTTGAAGGGCTCGCGCCTGCTGGTCATCGGCGGCACGGGATTCCTTGGCAAGGTCTGGCTGTCGATGCTGCTCCGGTACTTCGCAGATGAGGTGGAGCATGTGTGGGTGGTGGTTCGACCGCGCAAGCGAAAGGACGGGTCGATCCGGCTCACATCGGAGCAGCGGTTCTGGAAGGATATTGCCTCTTCTCCCGTGTTCGAGCCACTCAAGACGATGTTCCCAGGGGATGCCTACGACGCGTTTCTGCGGGAAAAGATCACGCCCATTCCCGGCGACATCACTGAGGAATTCGCAGGGGTGCCCGCGGAAATCCGCGACCAGCTCCGTGGTCGGTTGGATGCCCTCGTCAACTCTTCGGGAGTCGTAGACTTCAACCCCCCGCTCGACTACGCCCTGAACACCAATGCGTTTGGGATGCAGAACCTCGTGGCGCTGTGTCGTGACCTTGGAAGCCCCGGCTCCAAGGGCCTTGCGATGCTGCACACCTCGACCTGCTACGTGGCAGGCGACCGAACTGGGCAGGTCGACGAAGTCAATCCCTTGAACCACCCCTTCCCCAAGGCCGACACACTCGCGGCCAGGCACTGGGATCCGCAGCGCGAGATTGAAGAGTGTATCGACCTCGTCGACAATGTGCGGCACCGGGCGAACGACGCCTTCCGACAGTCGCACTTTCTCGATCAGGCGATGAAGAACCTTCGGGATCGCAATGAGCCGCGTCGAGGAACGGCCCTGAAGAAGGAGCTGGAGAAGGTGAAGCGTGATTTCACCGACAAGCAGCTGGTGGAGTGGGGAACGGAACGCGCCCAGTACTGGGGCTGGCACAACATCTACACCTACACAAAGAGCATCGGAGAGCAGATCCTCGCCGACTCTGGTGTTCCCTACGCCATCGGTCGTCCTGCAGTGATCGAGTCTTCGCTTACCTACCCGCGGGTGGGCTGGAACGAAGGCATCAACACCTCGGGACCGCTCATCTTTATCGGCGTTGAGGGCAAGCTCGACCTGCCATACAAACCCGGTGCCGTACTCGACGTGATTCCGGTCGACCTGGTCGCAGCGGGAATGATGGCGACGTTGGGCGAGCTGCTTGAAGGCAGCCAGAAGGCCGTCTACCAGTATGGCTCTTCCGATACGAACCCACTGCCCATTGTGCGTTTGGTCGAGTGTGTGGGGCTCTTCAAGCGGCGCCACTATCAGGCGAAAGGCAAGGGCAATCCCCTGGTGAACATGGTGCAGAGCCGCATCGAAGCCCGGCACATGCACCTCGATGACTACCTGACCATCGGCCCGAAGGTTCGTGCCAAGCAGGTCGCGAAGCTCGGGAAGTCCCTGCAGGGGATGGCGCGCGGTGCATTTCGGGATGTCCTCACACCGGCGGTCAGTGCTCTCAAGGGCTTGTCGAAGTCGCTCGACATCCAGTCGCGGATCATCGATCAGTTCATCCCCTTCACCGCCACCCACAACTACCGGTTCAGCACCCGCAACACCCGCGATGCATGGAGCCGGTTGCCTGAAGACCTTCGGACGGCGATGCCCTTCGATCCCGAGCTGATCGACTGGCATGACTACCTGCTCGAGGTCCACTGTCCGGGCATCGAAGAGAATGTCTCGCCCTTGATTCGGGACAAGATGTCGAAGGACGCCAAGCCGCTGGCGCAGCACGACGACCTCTGGCAGATGATTGAAGAAGTGGCTGACCGCCATGAACATCGGCCGGCTTTGATGCGCACCCATGAGGCGGGGTTTGCCCGGTTCACTTACAAGCAGCTCAAGGCGCGTGCCGAGGCGGTTGCGGTGCGCCTTGGACAGCTCGGGGTGAAGCGCGGCGACCGGGTGGTGATTGCGGGCCGAAACCATCCGTTTTGGTCTGTGGCCTACTTCGGCATTCTCCGGGCGGGCGCGATTGCGGTTCCCGTAGATGTCAACATGGAAGCGGGACCCGCTGCCACCATCCTGCGCAGCAGCCAGCCGGCGCTTGCTCTACTCGACGACCTCGCCCGCGAGAACATCGAAGCCGCGTGCCTGGCGGCCGATGAGGCCGTGCCGATTCACGACCTGCTCGCCATCTGCGAACGGGGCGCGGTCGGGTCGCTGTCGCCCTACGAGGTCGACGCTGATGCTGTCGCGAGCATCCTCTACACATCGGGCACCACGGGTGATCCGAAGGGTGTGATGCTCACCCATGGAAACTTCTGCGCCATGGTGGCCAGCATCGGACGCCTGTTCCCGCTGGTGCAGGAAGACCGCCTCCTGAGCGTGCTGCCCATCCACCACTCCTTCGAGTTCGCCTGCGGCTTGTTGCTGCCGCTGTCGATGGGCGCGCGAATCATTTACCTCGACGAGGTCAACGGAGACCGGCTGTCGTACGGCCTCAAGGAAGGTCGGGTCACGTGCATGGTCGGCGTGCCGGCCCTGTGGCAGCTGCTGGAACGTCGGATTCGCGGCGAGGTCAAGGAGCGTGGCTCCCTCGTCAAGCTCGGCTTTGACACGATGATCGACCTGAACCTGGGCGCAG
>CAJWOS010000268.1 GCA_913044235.1 uncultured Pseudomonadota bacterium | reverse complement strand
TTTCGTGGTTTTGTTGCCGGGGCCGACGCCGTTCGCAGAGATCGGCTTCGAGGGGTTTTGTCGTGCTCTGGATAGTGAGCCCGATGGACTCATATACTCGTCGTTCGCGAGGTTTTCTGCCTATCGATGGATGAAATTGATGATTCCTTTCATCAATTGGTGGCAACGGCTGGTCTCATCCGGTAGTTGACTGGCGTAAATGATTTCGATTTTCATTTTCAGGTCCGGGTTGCCGCTTCTCCAATGTCTACCTCCTTGCTCGTTTTGTGCTTTTCGACCGTCGCGTTCGCGGAGGACGTAGTCGAGGAGCAAGACGAAATGGTCATTACCGCGACCCGCACCCCCGGCCGTCTCGGAGATAGTCCGGTTGCGATGGAAGTCATTGGCCGCAGTGAGCTCGAGGGGTCGGGTGCCGACACGCTGGCCGAGGTCTTGGAGCGACAGCCAGGGCTGCAGGTCACGCGGAGCTTTCGCGGTTCAGCGCTTCGCATGAACGGCTTGGACAGCGACTATGTGCTGATCTTGATCGACGGACAACCGGTACAAGGCCGCATCGGTGGAGCCATCGACTTGTCGCGCTTCCCGGTGGAGCGGATCGAGCGCGTGGAGATTGTGCGGGGTGCGGCCAGCGCACTGTACGGGGCAGATGCGATCGGTGGGGTGGTGAACATCATCTCGCGGCGCGGCGAGCCGGGACTCGGTGTGCAGGCGCGGCTGGGTGGCGGGGCGATGCTTGGGGCAGAGACCGAGGGCCGGCTCACACGGTATCCCGGCGGTCTGCCGCTCACTTGGAGACCGGGCGGACAGCCCAATGCCACGATCGACAGCAATGTTTCGGCGAGTGCGGGTGGCGAGAAGTGGAGCAGCTGGTCGCTAGCGAGTGTGCAGAGCACGCCCGCGGTTGCCAGGCCGGGTGAGCGCACCACTCAGATGGATGGACAGACGACCACGATGGTGTCTGAACGCGTGGACTGGCGACCGTCCGACGACCATCGCTGGGCGGCGCAGACGGCCTACACGCAGCGGCAGCGAGCTTCGCTTGAAGAAAATGCAGCGGGTGCGGTCGTCGACCGGGCCTTCGTCTCGGAGTTCATCGAGGCTTCGGTCTCTCCCGATTGGCTGTTTGGCAAAAAGGGTCGGCTCACCACGAACCTCGCATGGTCGGGATTCCGCGATCAGGCATTCGTGGACCAGCGCGGCGCCACGGCACTCGATGGCTACGAAGAGACGTGGGACCACGCGACCGAGCTGGATGTGATCGGCACCGTGTTGCCGGTCGAGAAGCACGCAATCACCACTGGTGTGGAGCTGCGGCATGAAGTGCTGCGCACTGACCGCTTGTCGCTGCCCCAAGTCGACCGGCAGCGGGCCTCGGTCTTCGCGCAGGACGTCTGGGCACTGGTAGATGGGGAAGAGGCCCAGCAGGTATTGCTTGTGACCGGACTCCGATACGACCGCGACAGTCTCTTCGGCGACGCGTGGTCGCCCCGTGTGGCGCTCCGCTGGGATCCATCCAGCAACATGGTGGTCCGCGGCAGTGTGGGGCGCGGATTCCGGGCACCGCCGTTCAAGGACTTGTACCTCTCGTTTGCCAACTTGGGCAGCGGGTACCGGGTCGACGGCAACCCGACTCTTGAGCCCGAGCGGGCCTGGAGTGAGTCGCTCGCGTGGAGCTGGACGCCCCAGCCTGCGCTGTCGCTCGATGTGGTGGGGCAGCGCACCGACTTGTCCAACATGATCGCTGTCGACACCATCGCGCTCGGCTCGGAAAACGCACCCACGCAATACAGCTACGTGAACATCGACCGCGCCTGGACCCAGAGCGTGGATGCCACGGCCGGCTGGCAGGTGCATGACCGCCTGGAGCTGGAAGGACGTGGCGGTTGGTTGGCCACCCAAGATGTCACTCGGGGTCGACCGCTGTCTGGTCGGCCGCCTGCTACTGCTGGCGCAGGGGTTCGGGTCTGGTCGCCGTCTGATTCCGTGCGGCTAGACACGTTCTATGCGTGGCAAGCCCCGTCGAAGATTTACGTCGATACCGATGGGAATGGCGAGGAAGAGACCTTCGAGGCACCTGCCTGGCACATGGTGGATGCGCGTGTGGCTTGGAGCATCGGCAAGATCACCGAGCTGCACCTCGGGTTGGACAACCTGCTCGACACCGGCGACCTGCAGTACTCGTTTACGCGTCCTCGTCGCCTGTATGCGGGGGTCACGGTCTCGGCATTCAAGGGGGGGCGCAATGCGACGATGTGACCTCTGGATGCTGATGGGACTGATGGGGATGGCCTGTGTGCCAGACCTCCGGGACCGCTTGACCCGTGATGACGGCGACGGTGCGGGGGAGGAAGACCTCGCCCCGGAAGGTGAGCTCGACACGGGCGCCGACCTCTCCATCCCGCAAGAGGTGGTCATTGACGCCACCTCCGAGACGGACTGGTGGCTGTATGACTTCGAGCGGCAAGGACTGGTCGATGAATCGCTGCCGTGGGACCTTCGCTTCCAGCGCTACCGAGTCGAACTCAACGGCGGGATCAACGGTGATGGTGACGTCTATGCTGTGGTTCTGGACGGAATCCTCTTTGACGATGTGACGGCAGATGATGTGCCGCCGAGCGCCGACGCCGCGTGGATCACTGATGCCGAGGATGCAGATGGAGACGGCGACGCCGACACCGTGTTCGTCGACTGGTTCGACTACGACCCCACCACCCACATCCTCACCCCGAAGCCCCGGACCACGCTCATCCGAACGGTCGAGGGAATGGTCGTGAAGGTCGAGATTGTCGACTACTACGACGGAACGGGGACCTCTGGCTATCCACGGTTCCGCTGGGCGGAGCTCATCGAATGACTCGCAGTATCTCCAATCAAGGGTTGAACATGTCCTTCCGTCTCGTGCCTTCGTTGTTCCTGCTCGCGGCGTTGCCTTTTGCAGGCTGCATCGCAAAATCGAGCGACTCCGGTGCGTCAGACGCAGATGCAGACGCCGATGCGGACGCAGATGCGGACACCGACACCGACACCGACACCGATGCCGACACCGATGCCGACACCGATGCGGACACCGATGCGGACACCGATGCGGACACCGACGCCGACACCGACGCCGATCCGGTTCACTCGGTTGATGGTCCGGATGCCGATGGGGTGACCACCTGGGTGTTGGACGTCTCGAGTCCTGACAACTGGGTGTATGCGAGCCTCGACGACAACACGGCCTCCGGAACCGCCGACGAATGGACCATCTCGATGCGTCGATATGTGTTCGAGCTCAACGGTGGGATCAACGGCGACGGCAACGTCTCGGCCACCTACGACGAGCGGTCGTTCGACGAGGCGGGGTCCACGCCCGAGACCGGGTGGATGACCGACGAGGCGGATGCCGACGCCGATGGCGCGCCCGAGCTCGCGTTTGATTCTTGGTACGACTACGACACCAGCACCCACGTACTCACGCCCAAGAGCCGCACTTGGTACGTGACGTCACAAAACGACGCCACCTACGCGCTCGAAATCGTCAGCTACTACGACGAAAGTGGCGACTCGGGCACGTTTACGTTGCGTACGAAGCCCGTGCTTGATCGGCGCAACTTCGACGGCGTGGTCGACGCATCCGACGCCGACAACCCGGTGTACTTGAACTTGCACCACCTCGAAGTCTTGGCCGCACCGACCGACCCGTCGACCGACCTGGGCTGGGATCTCTCCCTCGCCCGGACCACCCTTCGGGTCAACGGTGGCGTCAGCGGTGCAGGTGCGGGCATGGCCTATACCTACGAAGACTCGATGACCTGGGAGATGGTCGACACCGCGCCCACGGACGGCTGGAGCACCGACGCGGAGCCCACCAGCTCGTACAGCGATGGAACCGCGCTGGCGACCTGGTACGACTACGACATCTCCACACACACCGTCTCCGCCTCGGGCCGTGTGCACGCAATTCTCGATGCAGATGGCCATGCCTGGAAGCTCCAGGTTCAAGACTGGGACGACGGCACACTCACCATTCGAGTCGGTCGCTTGCTGGAGGCTGAATGACGCCTCTCCCCGATCTGCGTCGTGACCTCGCGGTTGCCTGCTTCACGGTCTCTGCCGTGGCAGCAGTGCCGGCCATTGCCGGTGCATGGGCAGATGCCACAGGGGCGTCGGCCCGTCCGACGAATCCCCAGCGGATTGTCACGCTTGGAGCTGCCACCACGGAGACGGTGGTTGCTCTTGGTCGGGGAGCACAGATTGCCGCCACCGATGCGAGCAGTCGAGAAATCGAGGGAGTCGCCGGGAAGGCCACATTGGGATCCGTTCGGACGATCGGTGCCGAGGGTGTGTTGTCGGCTGGGCCGGATCTGATTCTCGCCACGGAAGCGGTCGCGCCGGCTTCTGCCATCGATCAGATCCGTGATGCTCAAGTGCCCGTCGCGGTCTTTTCGGACCGTCCAACGGTCGATGCAGCAAAGGACCGAATCCATGCGATCGGTTCGCTGCTTGGTGCCAAAGCACGGGCCGTGGAGCTTGTGGCGGAGCTGGAGCGAGACCTCGCAGCCGCGCGGGCACTCAAGCCCGAGAAAGCAGAGCGCGTCCTGTTTGTACGCTCGCAGGGTGGGGCAGCACTGCAAATGGCAGGAACGGGGACCATCGCCGACACCATGGTCGGCCTTGCCGGTGGAGTCAACGCTCTGGGTGACCGGGAGGGGTATTCCCCCGTCACCCCCGAAGCGGTTCGCGAAGCTGCTCCCGATGTGCTGTTGCTCACCACGCACGGGGTCGCCAGGCTCGGTGGTGAAGACGCCATCTGGACCATCCCCGAAGTGGCCCCGCTTGCCCGGGGCTCGGTTCGACTCGTGGTCGTAGACCATGACCTTCTTCTCGGCTTCGGCCCCCGCACGGGTGCCGCAGCCCTTCATCTCGCGCGCGAGCTCTACCCACCATCCGCCCCTGAGGGTGCTCCTGGATGAGTGTCGTGCTTTGTTCAACCACTTTGTCGCCGACCTGGCCCCGCAACCAGACGCCTCTTTTGGTTTCTGGAGTCTTGCTTCTCCTGGCTGTAGCATCCGGGGCTGGAGTCGGCGCCCTTTTCTCTCTTTCATCCACACTGACGGCCTTTCTGGTCGGTGCACTGTTCGGAGCCGTGGTGCTGTCCCTCCTACCCATTCAGATGGGCGTGGTTGGGGCAGCCCCCGGTGCCGTTTCGGTGCTTTCGGCGGGCGCGGAAAGCGTGGTGGCCGCCTTCGCTCGGACATGGACATGGTCGGAGCGACGCCAAGTCCACGAAGAAGTGTTCGTTGGGTGCCCGCTGGGCCCCAAAACTCGACCTTCGGAGCAACCATGACCGCAACACGGTCTCGTGAGACACCCGCTGCGCTTCTGGCGCGGGCGGCCGCTGAGAAGGCGGCCCACCCCACGCTTCGTACGCGAGAGCTTGCCGCGCGCATCGGCGTATCTGAGGCCGAGCTCCTCGATGCTCGAGTGGGCTCCGACGTGGTGCGGTTGCGCGCCGATCTGCCGATGCTGCTCGAGCGCTTGCCCGCGGTGGGGCGTGTGATGACGCTCACGCGGAATGACGGTGCGGTCCACGAGCGGAGAGGGTCCTACAACAAAGGAAGTGTGCACGGACATGTTGGACTCGTGGTGGGCGAAGAGATCGATCTCCGATTGTTTCCCGCACACTGGGTCGCTGCCTATCGGGTCACCATGCAGGCCGGGAACCGCACGCTGGACAGCATCCAGGTGTTTGATGGGAGTGGTACGGCAGTGGAGAAGATCTACGCCGAGGGCAAGACCGATACGCAAGCATGGGAAGCCCTGATCACCGACCTCAAGGATGAAGACCAGTCTCCTGGTCGCTTCACTGCGGTCGCGGTGCCGAAGAAAACACGAAAGGTGCCTGCCGATTCGTTCGACTCAGAACGCTTCCTCGAAGCATGGGGAGGACTCACCGACACGCATCAGTTCCACATGATGCTGCGGAAGTTCGGGGTGGCATACGGCGATGCGTTCGAGGCGGCCGAGGGTCGCTTCACTCGCCGATTGCCGGTCACAACGGCGCTGCCCTTGCTGGAGCAGGCGTCGAAGCAGCAGATTCCCATCATGGTGTTTGTGGGCAATCGAGGCTGCATTCAGATCCATACCGGTCCGGTTCGACGCATTCTTGGTCGCAATGGTTGGACCAATGTGCTCGATCCGGATTTCAACCTGCATCTCAAGGAAGAGCTCGTGGCATCGGCTTGGGCGGTCAGCAAGCCCACGGTCGACGGTGCGGTCTCTTCCGTTGAGCTGCTCGATGCACACGGAGAAGTGATTGTTCGCTTCTTCGGTGCCCGTAAGCCAGGGAAAGCCGAGTTGCCTGCGTGGAGAGCGCTGGTTCAGGCATTGCCTTCTTTACCCATTGTCACTGACAATCACTGATCTGAGGAATTCTGATGTCCAAACATCAACCCAGCGTGCGACTCGTCGATGCCGGTCCCGTCTGCATCGACCTCTGTGAATGCTGCAATGCCATCCATCTTCACCTTTCGTCCATCACTCTGCGCATCGAGATCACGAGCTTCCTGCAGATGACCGATGCATTTGTGGTCGCGCGCTCGCGACTGCTCAAGCAGTGGCAGGAAGGTGAGCGCGTGATGCCGGGTCGACAGGCAGACGTCGTCTGAAGTCTGGTTGGGCGGGGCCGAGCGTGGGTGCAGAGCCAGTGAGTCCTCTCGTCTGCCGTTCGATGTATGTGGCCCGGTTTGGCGCTTGAGCCTGGACCGCACACCCTGCGATGTCGGCGGTGTGTGGGGCCGACATCGAACGAAAGCGTGCGCGGGCACGAGCGGGCGCGGGAAGCCTTGGCGGATCGAGCGGCGAGGCTCTCAGTGCTCGCGGCGGCGCAGGACGCCGAGGACCATCAAGCTAAGCGCGAGACCACCCAAGGACCGCCCAGGGGCGTGGGTGCACCCGGATGTGGAGATCGCGTTGTCACCGCTGTCGGCCTCGTCTAGCTCGTCTGTGTCGCCGGGTACCGGGTCGGACGGCTCTTCTGGTTCCTCCGGAGGGAGGTCCTCTCGCTGACGCGCAGCCAGATCGGCCTCACCGCAGTCTGGCAGATCTGCACCCAGTTCGAGAACGTCCGGCATGTACTGACCATCGGCCACCCAGATGCCCCCGGACATGTATGTGGCAACCGAGCCGTCCCATCCTTGACTGAGCGAACCGAGCATGCTGCCGCAGGATATTTCGGAGTCGTCTGCCCACCGGGTTCGCTTCCATTCCAGATCCACAATCTCGTCCTCGAAGAGGATGATTGCGTCATGCTCCTGGATCTCTTCGAGCTGGACTCTGGAGAAGAAGGTCTGGTGGATGTTGTCGGATTCGTCAATCATGTAGCCACCGCAAGTCACCTCAACGACTGCACCGGTCATCACGGCGAGCCCGTCGTCGAGCGCGTCGTTCAGGTTGGACGGGATGGCGGCATGCCCTGGTTGCAAGGCGGCGAAAAAGGTCAGGACAGCAAGCATCGGGCGCTCCAAAAAAGTGCGTGGTGGATGGTTGCAATGTAGAGACCATTTCCCGCATTGGCGATGCGATATTGCACAAAGTATGCGGCATAACTGGGAGTTGTTGTGCAGATATGCTAATTACGGGGTCGTATATGCACGTCTGCGGAGCTCTGTATGTCGGGTGTGGCGCGGCACTTGTGCCAGCGATGGCCGGATCTGGAGCTGTGGGTGGAGCCGAGGGCGTATACGAAACGTGTGGTCGTCCTCACTCCACGAGCGCGTCGGTGATCAAGCGGGCGAACAGCGTGGGGTTGAAGCTGCCGGAAGACTCGGTCGCATGGTAGTTCCAGCCAGTGCGCACGGCCTCTTCGCCCATGCGTTCGTAGGTCCCGAATCGCACCACCACAAGGTCGGCATCGGGCTTCACCCAAAGGTACTGGCCGTGCAGTCCGATGGCGGCAAATGCGTTGTGGGGCGCGTCCAGCCACCAATGCAAGCCGTAGTTTCCGCCGTAGCTATGGCCGGTGATGCTGTCCGCCACAAAGTCAGCGGGAATGATCTGAGTACCGTTCCATTCACCTCCTCGTGCATAGAGCAGTCCGAAGCGAGCGAGGTCCTGGGCTGTGCTGTCCATGCAGCAATAGGTCAGGGCGTTCCCGGCGCCATCCACCCACCACTCGGCCGACATGCCAAGCGGTTCGAGGAGCTCGGTCTCGACCACGTCGACGGTAGGGCGTCCGAACGCAGACTCGATCACACCGCCGAGCACCATGCTGTCTTCATTGACGTACAGAAAGCGTTCGCCGGGGGCGCGGATCGGTTCACGTTCCAGCGCGTAGGCGAGCTGGTCGGGCTCCACGAGGTAGATTCCGTTTGGCTCAGTGAACTTCTCCGGCAGTCCGGACTGCATCGTGAGCAGGTGTCGGAGTGTGATCCCGGCGTTGGGTCCTGTGGCCCACTCCGGAAGGTGTGTGCCCACCGTGTCTTCCACGGAGAGGAGTCCCTCCCGCACGCCCACGCCGATCAGCGCTGAGGTGACGCTCTTGGCCATCGACCAGGTGGTCACGAGCGCTTCGGCTCCGGCGGTTTCGGCGTACCACTCGCCCACCAGGTAGCCGTCTTTGAACACGGCGAGCGCCTGAGTGTTGTGGTTCTCGCGAAACGTGTATTGGGCGAGCAGTTCGAGAGCGTCTGCATCCATGCCCCGTGCGGCGGGCGTCGATACCGTCCACTCCAGTCCTGGCCATGTGGGACCGAGAGGGAGCGCACCGGTGTCTCCGCTGGCTGCGGTGTCTGTTGTCCCACCGTCATCGCTGCTTGTGGGGACTGTGGTGCTGTCTCTGGAGTTGCCGCGTTTGCTCGGTGCCGAGCTGCACGCCATGGTGACCAATGAAATCAGCAAAATTCGAACCTGCACGATGCCTCCGAGCTCGGTCCATCATGCATGGTTCGGTGGCCACACCGAAGCGTACGCCTGTCAAAAAAACGCGCCGGTGTGGCTGGCTGTGGGCGTGGGTCGCTTGGCTTACTTGCGCCCCAACACGAATGCGATGGCTGCGCCTGCAGCAGCGCCAAAGGGCACATTGGCGGCAATGTCAAGGAGCGCGGCGCCAGTCGGAAGGAACTTGAAGGCGCCCAGCAGCAGGAAATTGAAGCCCCCATTCACGAGCAACAGGGTGATGGCACCATGCGCAGCACCCGCTGCCACGGTCTTCTTCGACGAGGCGGTGACCACGTATTGAATCATGCCCACCCACAAGGCGTTCGCGATGAGTACCATCGCGATCTTCGGATCGGCGTGGAAGGACTCCGGGTTGGCAGCCATGATCTCCATCTGGGCGTCGTACACGATCACACCGTAGAAGAGCCCGGTGGTGATGAAGTACGCTACGAAACCGGCGAGAAAGGCGAGGACGGGACGCAACATGCGGAAATCCTTGAACGTGGGGTTGTGATGCACCGACGGTCACTTCAGGGGGGGGGGTATGGTAATTCAGCAGAAGGGGCCATCTGAAAGTTCTTTGGGCGCAGCACGCCCTCTTCGCATACCTGCTGGAGCCTCTGCCACCGTGCCTCGAGTGGGTCACCTTCCCGCTGGCGTATCGGCTCAGAGGACTTGGACCGCGGCTTCGGCACCGCAACGGCTCTCTCAGTCGTCCGTTAGGCATGGGATCGGCACCAGCTGATTGCAGCTAGTTGCTCAGGTGACAGGGGCTGTCTGCTATGCCACTGGCTAC
>CAJWOS010000267.1 GCA_913044235.1 uncultured Pseudomonadota bacterium | reverse complement strand
TTTGGTCGTTTTTTCGCGCCCTATGCGCGGTCGCAAACAGGCGGAACATGCGATCCGCAAACCCGCTTGCCTGATTTCAGGCTACGCCAGAAGCACGTCCCCATAGGCTTCCCGCAGCTTGTTCTTCAGCACCTTACCGGTTGCGTTTCGTGGAAGTTCATCCACAAAAACGACCGTATCCGGGATCTGCCATTTGGCGACTTTGTCAGAAAAGAAGGCAATCAAATCCTTCTCTGACACTTTTGCTCCTGGTGCCTTGACCGCGACGATGTTCATGTTGCCGCGGAGCTTGTTCACCACGAGGGTGGCAAGCGCGTCGCCATCAACGTCTTCAGCGATGATGAGGAGTGGCTTGCCAGCACCGTGCACCTTCTCAAGCACGGGAAGAAGGTCCTTCATCGAGGAGATCTTCTTCTCGTGGATGAGGACCAAGCAGTCTTCGAAGATGGCTTCCATGCGGTCGGCGTCGGTCACGAAGTACGGCGACAGGTAGCCGCGGTCGAACTGCATGCCTTCCACGATCTCGAGCTCGGTCTGGAGACCCTTGGCTTCTTCGACCGTGATGACTCCATCCTGTCCGATCTTCGCCATGGCTTCGGAGAGGATGTTGCCCACATCGGTGTCGCCGTTCGCCGAGATGGTTCCCACTCGAGCCACGGCGGCGGGATCTTCATTGACGGGGCGGGAGAGGCCGTGAAGCGACTTCACAACGGCTCTGACGGCGCGGTCGATACCGGCCTTGAGGTCCATCGGGTTGGCGCCCGCAGCGACCATCTTCGAGCCGTGCTTGTAGATACCTTCGGCGAGCACGGTAGCGGTGGTGGTGCCGTCACCGGCGACGTCGTTGGTCTTGGAAGCGACTTCCTTGACCATCTGCGCGCCGATGTTCTGGAACTTGTTCTTGAGCTCGATTTCCTTGGCCACCGTCACACCGTCCTTGGTGATGACGGGTGCGCCGAAGCTCTTGTTGATGACCACGTTGCGGCCCTTCGGGCCGAGTGTGACCTTCACCGCCGCAGCGAGGGTGGTGACGCCCTTGAGGACGTCTTTGGAAGCGGTTTCGCGGAAGCTGATTTCCTTGGCAGCCATGGTGGCCTCCTGGATTCAGTAGATTGGATGGATTGAAAAACGACAGGTGCGTCAGGGCGCGGCGTTCAGCCGCGCTCGACCACTGCGAGGATGTCGGACTCGGAGAGAATGATGTGCTCGACGCCGTCGAGCTTGACCTCATCACCGGTATACTTGCCAAAGATGACGCGGTCGCCGGCGTTGACCGAGACTGCTCGGTGGGTGCCGTCGCCAAGGCGCTTGCCGTTACCCACTGCGATCACTTCGGCTTCAAGGGGCTTTTCCTTGGCCGAGTCGGGCAGGATCAGGCCGCTGGAAGTGCGCTCTTCAGCTTGGATGCGCTTCACGAGCACACGGTCGTAGAGTGGACGGAACTTCATGGTGCCTCCGGGCCTGGCAATAAGCGGGCCGGCAAGTTTTTGGGAGCGAGGGGGTTCCTCGTTGCCCAGGGTTTTCAATGTCGGGTGGTGCGCTCGGATCGCGAGAGTGCAATCACGGGTGCGCGAGCGTTGTGCGAGCGGGTGCAAGGCGGTCGGGCGTGCGTGCTGCCACCGACGCCGCGAACCGTTTCGCGAGCGCCGCGGGGATAGACACGCACCGGCCCACCGTCAACCGAACCGGTGAGATTTCTTTGTGTGTGCCGGGATGATGGCTCCGGTGTTTTCCACTTGGGGTGTTGCCGGTCGAAAAGTCGCGATTAACTTCGCCGGCGAACAGGGGCACAGGGAATGAAGCCCCTCGAAAAATGCCACTGAATGCTGCTTGTCGCGGAATTTTGGTGGCTTGAGCGCGCGGTGCATCGACTGGCCGCGTGCACGTCGAACACCCCCAGCTCGGCCTGAAAATACGGCCAGACCGGCCCTTCGGGCGAGGAGAATTTCATGGGCAAGATTATTGGCATCGACCTCGGCACCACCAACTCCGTGGTTTCGGTGATGGAAGGCGACAAGCCAACCGTCATTGTCAACGAAGAAGGTGGCCGCACCACTCCCTCCGTGATCGGGTTCGCGAAAGATGGCGAGCGCCTCGTGGGTGCCGTCGCGAAGCGCCAGGCCATCACCAATCCGACCCGCACGGTGGCATCCATCAAGCGCTTCATGGGCCGTCGGTTCGACGAGTCGAAGACGGAGGTCGATCGCCTCCCCTACGAGGTCGTACAGGCCAGCAACGGCGGCTGCCGCATCCGCGTGCAGGGCAAGGACTACTCCCCGCCCGAGATCAGCGCGATGGTGCTGCAGAAGCTGAAGCGAGAAGCGGAGCGCTACCTCGGAACGACCGTTGACGCGGCGGTCATCACCGTGCCGGCATACTTCAACGACTCGCAGCGTCAAGCCACGAAAGACGCAGGCAAGATCGCCGGCCTCGAGGTCAAGCGCATCATCACCGAGCCGACCGCAGCAGCGCTCGCTTACGGCTTGGACAAGCAGGAAGATGAGGTCGTCGCGGTCTATGACTTCGGCGGTGGTACATTCGACATTTCGATTCTCGAAGTGGGCGACAGTGTGGTCGAAGTCAAGTCCACCAACGGCGACACCCACCTCGGTGGGGACGACGTCGACCAGGTGTTGATTGACTGGATGGTGGCCCAGTTCAAGAAGGAAAACGGCATCGACCTCTCGGGCGACAAGATCGTGCTCCAACGACTGAAGGACGCAGCAGAGAAGGCGAAGATCGAGCTGTCTACGGCCCAGAGCTCTGAGGTCAACCTTCCGTACCTTACTGCCGACGCTTCGGGTCCCAAGCACCTCGTGACGAGCCTTTCGCGGGCCCAGTTCGAGCGCATGATCGACCCCGTCATCGAGCGGACCCTCGGCCCTTGCCGTCAGGCTCTGAAGGATGCGGGTCTTCGGCCGAATGAAGTGGATGAAGTCATCCTGGTGGGTGGTTCTACCCGCATCCCGCTCGTGCAGACCAAGGTCAAGGGGCTCTTCGGGAAGGAGCCGAACCGCTCGGTGAACCCCGACGAGGTTGTGGCTGTGGGTGCAGCCATCCAGGGTGGCGTTCTTTCCGGCGACGTGAAGGATCTCCTCCTGCTCGACGTCACGCCGCTCTCGCTCGGCATCGAAACGCTCGGTGGTGTCATGACTGTACTCATCAGTCGCAACACCACGATTCCCACGCGGAAGTCGGAGACCTTCAGCACTGCAGCAGACAACCAGACCGCAGTGGATGTCCAGGTCTTCCAGGGCGAGCGCCCGATGGCGAAGGACAACCGGAACCTCGGTACCTTCCGCCTCGATGGCATCCCGGCCGCTCCCCGGGGCGTGCCGCAGGTCGAGGTCACATTCGACATTGACGCGAACGGCATCCTGAACGTGTCTGCCAAAGACAAGGCCACTGGTAAGGAACAGAAGATCACCATCACCAGCTCCAGCGGTCTGTCCTCCGACGAGGTCGACAAGCTCGTCAAGGAAGCGGAAGCCAACGAAGCCAGTGACCAGGCGAAGCGCGAGATCATCGAGGCACGGAACAACCTGGACAACCTCGTGTACCAAACCGAAAAGCTGCTCTCCGAAAACCGGGACAAGTTGCCGGCTTCGGAAGTTGCTGAGGTAGAAGCGAAGCTCACCACTGCGAAGGACGCTCTCGACTCCGACGACATCTCTTCGCTCAAGGGCGCGTTCGACGAGCTCACCGCGGCATCGCACAAGCTCGCTCAAGCGGCCTACCAGCCGGGCGAAGATGGCGGAGCGGCACCGGATGCCGGCGATGGCGGTGGTGATGGCGGCGATGGCGATGAAGACATCATCGACGTTGACTACGAAGACGCCTGATGATGCCAGCTTGATGCGCCGCTTCTCGGTCTCGGCCGGGGGGCGGCGATTGTCGTTTCCGAACGCCCCTGTGGCGCGTCCCACTTGAGGGCTTCGTCCCAACCCTGAACACGATGCGGTGTGCCCTGAGGTGTGCCCATCCGCTCCTGCGGAGCCTGTATGTCCGAACCCCGTGATTACTACGAGGTCTTGAGCGTCTCACGCGATGCTGACGACGCCAAGATCAAGAAGGCGTACCGCAAGCTTGCGATGAAGTACCACCCGGATCGCAACCCCGACAACCCCGAGGCCGAGACGAAGTTCAAGGAGGCCTCGGAAGCGTACTCCGTGCTGTCCGACCCCCAGAAGCGACAGACATATGACCGCTTTGGGCACCAGGGCCTTCGAGGCTCGGGCGGGCACCCCGGCTTCACGGATGCCGAAGAGATCTTCAGCCAGTTTGGCGATCTGTTTGGCGACCTGTTCGGCTTTGGTGGTGGCGGCGGGCGTCGAGGAGGCGGTGGCGGTGGCCCTCGTCTTCGGCGCGGGGCAAACTTGCAGATCGCTTTGCAGCTCGACTTCCTCGAAGCGATTCACGGAGTGAAGAAGGTCATTGATGTTCCCCGTGAGGTCAACTGCTCGCGGTGCGACGGCAGCGGTGCGGAGCCAGGCAGCAAGCCGGTGCGCTGTGACACCTGTGGCGGAGTGGGGGAGGTGATTCAGCAGCAGATGTTCCTCCGAATTCGCACCACCTGCCCGCGGTGTCGTGGACGTGGCACCGTCATCAAGGACCCGTGCCGGGAGTGCAGTGGCTCCGGACGCGCGCGCGAGACAGACAGCATCACCGTGCCGGTGCCTCCGGGCATGAACACCGGTCAGGGGCTGCGGGTTCCAGGCAAGGGCCATGATGGCGATAACGGTGCCCCCTCCGGCGACTTGATTGTGCACATCGAGGTGGGTGAGCACGAATTTTTCAAGCGCAACGGAGACGACATTCTCTGTGAAGTGCCGATCAGCTTTCCGCAGGCCTGCTTGGGAGCGGAGATCACCGTTCCCACGGTAGACGGTGAAGCGCAGCTAGAGATTCCACCGGGCACGCCTTCTGGGAAGGTGGTCGACCTTCCGGGGCAGGGGGCGCCCCGACCTGGCGGGCGTCGAGGGCGTGGTGATCAGCGAGTGCAGGTCATCGTGCAGGTACCCACGCGCCTGTCGCAAGAGGAAGAAAAGCTGGTGCGCGAGCTGGCGGGTCTCCAGAATGCGAAGGTGGCCGAAAAGGGCTTCCTCAAAGATTTCTGGGATCGAATCACCAACGGGTAGCGTCCGGGGAGTCTGCGCACAGGCCTCGCGCCGGACTGGCGCTGCACAAAAAAAGCCCGCCCGAAAGACACGGGTGGGCTTGCGGCAGTCGCGAGTCGCGGCTCGCCGTCGGCTGCTGCGTTCGAGTGACCGTCCGGCGCAGATCAGAACGTGCGGCTGCGGCGTTCCAACTGTTCGGCCTGCGTTTTGCAGTCGATACACTGCGTGGCGACGGGTCGCACCATCAGCCGCTTGAGGGTGATGGGCTCACCGCATGACTCGCACATGCCGTACTCCCCCTCTTCCATCCGTTCCTGCGCCTTCTTCAGCTTGCGCAGCATGAGGCGTTCGCGATCGGCGAGTCGAAGCACGAACTCTCGCTCGGACTCCGAGGACGCAACGTCGATGGCATCTGCCTCCTGGTCACGGTCTTCGGTGAGGTTGCTCACCGCATCGCGACCATTCGCCATCAGCGTGTCAATGCGGTCCTGAACGATTCCCCAAAGCTTGAGGACCTCCTCTTTACTGAGGTATTCGTCAGGGGGAAGCTCGATGCTTCGGGAGTGAGAGACTGGCATATCGGCCTCCAGCGGAGAGAAGCGGCGCCGGATGGTATGCGTCCGCCTCGGTACAGTGTCAAGGGGAAATAGGATTTCGTGCAAATGATCTGCACAAGGTACACGGTTGTTCGCTGTGAATCGGTGGTTAGCTGCTCGCGCCCCCGCGGCGCATTGTCGGATGAATTGCGCGAATGGACTGGTTCCAGCCGCGCATCCGATGCGCTTGCGGTGCGTACCGACCCAAGTCAGTCTTCTGGCTGATGCACCACCACTCGCGGTGGTCTGCAGAGCCTCCTCCCTGCCCGTTGCTCAATCCAGGAACGCGTTCATGGACCGCCGCCCAAGCATTTCCGACATCGAAGCGCATGTGCGCGATGTCCATCCCGAGCTTGCTCGTCTTCGTGAAGAAGTCGGACGAGTGCTCGTTGGCCAGACCCTGATGGTCGACCGCCTCATCATGGGCTTGCTGTGCAACGGCCACGTGCTGCTCGAAGGCGTGCCTGGGCTCGCAAAAACCCTCACCGTTCGAACACTCGCCCATGCTCTCCAGCTGGACTTTCGGCGGATCCAATTCACACCGGATTTGCTCCCAGCAGACGTGATCGGCACGCAGATCTACAACCCCCGCACGCAGGACTTCACCACCCATCGGGGACCGGTCTTCGCCAACATCGTGCTGGCCGACGAGATCAACCGAGCGCCTGCAAAGGTGCAGAGCGCCTTGCTCGAAGCGATGCAGGAGCGTCAGGTCACGATTGGCGACGAGACTCATCCGTTGCCCAGTCCGTTCTTGGTCCTGGCCACGCAGAATCCCATCGATCAGGAGGGCACCTACACCCTTCCCGAGGCGCAAGCCGATCGGTTCATGTTCAAGGTGGTGGTGGGCTACCCCTCGCGTCAGGAAGAGCGGGAAATCCTCAAGCGAGCCACGCTGCCAACGCCAACGGTGTCGGGCGTGCTGGGTATCGAAGAGCTGGAGTCGCTGCGCCGGGTGCTCGCGATGGTCCGCATGGATGATCTGGTCGCCGACTACATCGTGGATTTGGTCCACGCGACCCGGCCGGGAGGGAGCAGCCCGCTTGGGCCTCTCGTAGAGTTTGGTGCGAGTCCTCGAGCCACAATTGCCCTGTCGCAGGCCTCCAGGGCGCACGCGTTCTTGGAGTCGCGCGGCTATGTGACGCCTGACGATGTGAAGGCGATCGCGGCAGATGTGCTTCGCCATCGCATTTTGCTCACCTACGAAGCCGAAGCCGACAACCTCTCGGTTGAAGACGTCATCACCCGTGTGCTCAAGAGTGTTCCCACTCCCTGAGCTGGCTGCGCTTGGGCGCCGGTGCGCTCGAACGAACCTGAACCCATCACCCACGGCATGGTCATGCTCACGCCGGACGAACTGCTCCAGATTCGACGGTTGCAACTGCTCCTGCAGCGGCGCGTGGACAGCCCGTTCGCCGGGGAGTACCGCAGTGCATTTCGCGGCCTCGGAATGGAGTTTGAAGAGGTGCGTCCCTACATGCCAGGCGATGACGTACGACACATCGACTGGAACGTCACGGCACGCACTGGTGAGCCCTTCGTGAAGCAGTTCCGCGAGGAGCGGGAGCTCACGCTCCTGTTGGTGCTCGACATCTCCGGGTCGATGCGGTTTGGCGGTGGGGGGCGGGATGGCCGGACCGACAAGCGACTCCAGCTCGCTCGTGTGGCCGGTGCGCTTGCGTGGGCGGCGATCTCCAATGGCGATCGTGTGGGGATGCTGGCATTCACGGAGCAGATCGAGCACCACCTGCCGCCCCGGCGCGCACGCGGTCATGCGTGGCAGATCCTTCGCACGGCCTATGCGCCGCCCCCAAGTCGTCGAGGGACCGATCTCGTCACAGCCCTGGAGCGGGTGCACCGAACCCTGAAGCGCCGGGCCGTAGTGTGTGTGCTTTCCGACTTCGTCTCGGCAGTTTCGCCCGACCGGATCCTCGGGGTGCTCGCGCGCAAACATCAGGTGCATGGCTTCTTGGTGCACGACCCCTTTGAGGCATCCCTCCCGCGTGGGCTCGGCCTCATCGAGCTGGAAGATGCGGAGACCGGGCACACTCGCCTCGTGGATGCGGCGGCGTTGCACGGGCGGGAGCGGCTCGAGCACAGGGTGGATCGGATTGTGCGGACAGGGGTTCGCTGCACCGCCGTGAGCACCGCTGAAGATCCCTTCCATTGCCTGCTCAGTCACTTCCGTCGGATGGAGCGTTCACGATGACGCGTTGTCTCGCCGGCCTTGTCGTACTCGGGATTGGATGCGGTTCCAGCCCGACCCTTCCACCTCTGGCCCCGCCGCCGGTGGACGTGGAAGTACGAGTGGAGCGCACCGTCGTTCCAAGTGGTGAGCCTGTGGTCGTGGAAGTCACACAGTGGACCACCACGGGCTGGAGCCTGCCCGCGGCCCACCCTGGTGCGGCCGAGCTCACCACGACCGCCCTGGGGCGCGTGGGGCCTTCGATCGTAGGGGGGCGCTCTCGCACGGTGGTCACCTACGAGCTGTCGGGCGAAGATGGCAGCTACGTGGTGGTGGTTCCCCCGGTGGAAGCTTCGGGACCCTCGGATCAGACCCGCCAGATCGAACCTTCACCAGTGTTTGTCGACATTGGGAAAGCGCCGCCGAAGCTGGACGGTTTGGTCAACGCCGAGTCCATTCCAGCGGAAAGCGACGCTTGGCCTACGTGGATGGTGGCCTCGGCCGTGGGGCTGGGCCTGGGTGTGCTCGGATTGCTGGCTGCGCTCGGATACGCGCGCCGCACCAAGCCGCCGCCGCCGCCAAAGCCTGCCGAGGTGGTGGCACGAGAGGCTTGGGCCGCTGCACGGAGCGATGACCTCGATGATCACGGACTGGCGCTCGCACTGTCGCAGATCTTCCGTCGGTATCTCCAGGCGGTCACCGGGTTTCCGATGCTCACGCGGACGACCCGCGAGATTGTGCGGTTTCTCAACCAAGAGGCGCTGCTCAATGAGGCGCTTCGTCCACGGACCCTGCGTGTGCTCGATGCGACCGATCGGCTGAAGTTTGCGCGGGAAGGGGGCGGCTCCGGTTTCTTCGACGCGCTGGAAGCGGATTTCCTGGCGGTAGTGGACGCGCTGAGCATCCCGGCTCCCGAAGGAGAGGACGATGCTTGACTGGATCGGCCTCGCAGGAATGGAGTGGGGCACGCCACTGGCGTTCCTCCTCATGCCTCTGGTTTTGGTGGTGCCGTGGTGGTCTCGGCAGCCACGGCTGGCGTGGCCATCGTTTGCGCTGTCTCAGGACCGCCGAACCCTGCGACAGTCGGTCGCGTTCCTTCCCTCGCTGCTCTCGAGCCTTGGACTGGCGTGTCTGATCGTTGCCCTTGCCCGCCCCCAGCTCGTGGACCGCCAGCGGGTTGTCGAGCGCGAGGGCATCGACATTCTCCTCGTGCTCGATACCTCTGGTTCGATGAAGGCCGACGACTATACCGTCGGACGACGGCGAGTCACCCGGCTGCGGGCTGCCAAAGAAGTCATTGGGCGTTTTGTGGACGGACGGCCCGATGATCGCATCGGTCTCGTGGTCTTCGGGGATGTGGCCTTCACGCAGGTGCCGCTCACCACCGACCAGCGTGCCATGCGCGCCTTTCTCGACCAAGTCGACATCGGGATGGCTGGGCAGTCTACCGCCATCGGCGATGCCATCGCGATCGCCGCCCAGCGCATGAAGGCGCTCGATGCTCCCGAGCGGTTGGTGATCCTGCTCACCGATGGCGACTCCCGCACGGGTATGGACCCCCGCGAGGCCGCCAAGGCTGCGGCAGCGCTCGACATCAAGGTGTACACCATCGGAATGGGTTCATCCGGTGGCGGCGGCATCTTTGGTGGGATGTTCGGGCAGGGCTCGAGTCTCGATGAAGAAACCCTGAAGAACATCGCGCAGATTACCAATGCCCGCTACTTCCGTGCTGACGACACCCGAAGCCTCGAAGCGGTCTACAACACGATCGATGAGCTCGAAAAGACCACGGCTGAGGTGCAAGAGTTCGTGCATCGCG
>CAJWOS010000266.1 GCA_913044235.1 uncultured Pseudomonadota bacterium | reverse complement strand
CACAACCAGCATCGTCGCCACCCGCTACGGTCGCAACGTGGTGGCGGTGGACCTGAACCCCCGCGCCGTACGCTTCGCCCGCTTCAACGCCCAGCTCAACGGCGCACGCGACTACGAGGTCCGCCATGGCAGCTTGTATGAACCGGTTGCAGGAGAACGATACGACGTCATCCTCGCAAATCCGCCCTTCGTGCCGAGTCCGGAGATGGGTCTCGCCTTCCGTGATGGCGGCGTTCGTGGCGAAAGCATCCTTCGGCAGATTGTCGCGGGTGCTCCTGCGCACCTCACGGGCTCGGGCCGTCTGTGCATCGTCACCGACCTCGTCGACATCACCTCCTACGCCGACAAGCTTCGCGGCTGGTGGGGCCTCACGGGGATGCGCGCACTCATCGCGAGCACTGCCGACCGGGATGAAGTGCTCTTCTCGGTGCCACACTGCCATGCCCCCTTTGGTCAGTCGATCGAGCGGTACAACCAGGAGCTGCGGCGCTGGGTCCAGAACTTTCGCGCCGCTGCGCTCGAGGCGGTCAACTTCGGCTACATCCTGGTCTGGCGAAGCGCCGAAGACTGCCAAGAGATCGACATGCGGGTAATTCACAACCCATCGCAACCCATGCATCACGAGGTTACCGACTGGCGCGACCAGCAGGCCAGGCAAGCGCGCTCCGACGCCGACGAACACTACCTCTGCCTGCACCCCAACGCCCAGTTCAGCCATGCACATGCGCCCGGAGGCGGATCTTCTGCCTACGAGCTCTCGGTTCCGAGCAGCGACTTCTTCACCACCTACGCACTGTCCGAGCGCGTGTACACCGAGCTCTGTCACATCGCTCGGGTTGGGCCGAAGCTCGGCGACGTGGTGCGGCAGAGCGGAGGATGGCTCGAGCGGCTGCTCCGCATCGGAGTGCTGCGGCTGGAGGCCACCCGTCCGATCCGCGAGGCCGCACCCGTCGCTGCGGCTCCAGACATCGTGGAGCAGGCCACGAAAACCACTCCCACCTGTCTATCGTCGTACCTGGGCTAGCAGGCGGCCTTCATCTGCGTTACGGCCGCGCGCCCAAGGAAGCGTCGTGCACTCCCTCGCCATGCTCATGATCGGTCTGCTGGCTGCCGTCGGTCACGCCAGTCCGTCCGCACTCTGCGACAAGGCTTCACGGCAGGGCTGGCGCATCACACCCGAGGGCGCGCTCTTCCCCCCTTGGTACCTCAAGCCGTCCATTCAGCTCGACACCGCAGCCATTGACGGGATGGAGCGCTTCCTCGCCGCTCTGACCGCACGCAACATCAACCTTGTGGTCGTGCTCATCCCGCCACCACCGCTGGCGACCGAAGGCGCTGCTGCAGTCTTCGAGCAGGATGCCCTGTGGACCCTCTCCGACATGGAGGCCAGCTACTACGCCATGGAGCGCTGGCTGGAGTCCAATGGTGCCGTGGTCGTGCCTGTGCTCGGACACGCCCGCAACATGCCTCTCGACCAACCGTTTTTCTTTGCGCGCGACCATCACTGGACTGCCGATGGCAGCCGCGCCACTGCCCGCGCAGTTGCAGATGTGCTCCGAGCAGATGCACGCTTCGGATCCGTTCCGCATCGCACGTTCGCCACCCGTAAGGTGCAGGACCTGACCCTCGAAGCAGGGGGTTCCGCGGCACAGATCGTCCAAAAGCGCTGCGATCTTTCCTTTCCCGACATCCAGATTCCGATCTTCCACACCCGACCGACCTCACCCCTTCAGCTGGGCCTGCTCGACGAAGCCCCGCCCGATCCGGTCGTGCTCCTGGGCAGCAGCTACAGCCTCACCAAGTTCAACTTCTCCGGCTTTGTTCAGGAGTTTTCTGAGCTTCCCGTTCTCAACGTCGCAGTCTCTGGAGGCCGGGTGATGGGTGCGCCCCTCACGTACTTCTCTTCGGATGACTACGCCGCGGCCCCGCCCACCTGGGTGGTCTGGGAGATGGCGACGGCCGTGGAGGCTCTGCCCAACAATGGCGCGACCCCCGTGATGGGCGCCATGGACACCTACCGCGAGCTGGTGCCAGCGGTGCATGGACGATGTGCCTCCCCGGTTCTTCAGGGCACTGCCCCCCTCAAGCCGGGAGTGAACCACCTCTTCACCGCGCCGTCCAACGGCCCGATGGCCGGCGGACACTACCTCGCGCTCGATCCGTCCGACGCCACGCCCGGTCCCCTCAACGTGGTCACCCGATTTGCAGACGGCACCATCGACCGCTTCAAGCTCGGGCGGTATGCGCGTGTGGAGACCCTCGGTGCGCACTTTCTAGAGCTGCCTGTCCACCAGACTGCCGCCATCGAAACCGTGCAGGTCGAAGCCACCGATGCCGCATCCGGCACACTTGCCTACCAGCTCTGCGCCTACTGAGCTCCACCGCCCATCACTGGGGGTCAGGACGGCCGAGGTAGCGCTCCGGAATCTCCCAGATCACCAGTCGAGGCGGCGTCTCCAAAAATGACGCATCATTGGTCCACGCTTCCATGGGCACAATGGGGCCCCGTCCTTCTTGCGCGGCGTTGAGCGCATCGGACTGGAATGCTGCCTTCAGCTCATCGACGAAACCCCACGTGATGTTCGCCGAGTACGACGTGCCCACAACTGTGATGGGAATCTCGACATCGCCGAGCAAGCCGCCCCCTGTCGGCGCCGTGCCCGTGAGGATACGGGTGGACACCGTCTCGGCCCCCGGACCCAGCACGCCCTGCCAGGGACCGAGTGGCACATAGCTGAGCAGATCGCCTTCGTGCGGAATGGCTTCCCCCGCTTCGATGGTCCAGGCCGCCCCATCCTGGGGCTCCCAGTCTGCCACTGAGCTGCGCAACGCGGCGGCCACCACGCTCGCACCCAGTGGGGTCCAGTGCGTATCCGTGGCGAGAAACACCTCTCCTTGCGCCCGAGCCGCACGAAGGGGCGCCACGAGGTCGGGAGCGGTCACCCCTTCTGCAAGGAGGCTTTCCCGAAAAGCACCATAGGTGGAATCCATTGTGGGCGGGAGGGAGACTCGGTCCGAGTAGATACGGGCCTTTGACGGAACGAGAGCCACCACCAGCTGGATGTTGCGGGCCATCAGCTGTTTCTGGACTGCCAGAATCCGGCTTCTCTTCGATGCAATCTCGGCATCGCGGCCGGGGAGCACCTCGAACTCTTCACGGGTGAACAACCAATCGTCGGTCCCCACCAAAACGCCGGGCCGGCCCTGTCGGAAGACGGTCCACTCCACCACGCCCCAGAAGTCGATGCCCCAGATGCGAGGTCCGAAGCCGGCGTCGAGTCGGTCTTCCCACTCCGAGGCCCACGTGCCGTCCAGTACTGGGGCATCGAGCGGTGCAAATGCATCGTCGGCCACCAGCGTGGCCACGGTTCCACCGGTCACCACCGCGAGGAGCGTGGCACCGACGAGCGTCTCGAGCGGCCAGGGATTCGACATCAGAACTGAAAGTACAGGAAGGGGGTGTAGCTCTGGGCGAAGAGCCTCAGGAGCGCGAGAACAAACAGCGGCAGGATCAAGAGCTGAACCGAGAGGATGCGATGGTCTCCCGCTTCGCGGGCCCCGTCGAGTCGCCGGGCGATGCGGGGCGCGGCATAGACCACAACCCAGCCAGCCACGAGCGAAAAGACCGACCATCCCTTGAGCTGCCATGCAAGTGCGGGAGACAGTCCCACACCGTGCATGCCCGCCATCCCGGTATACATCGCGAGCGCCGATGTGATGTCCTCCGCACGGAACACCACCCAGCCGAGCATCACGAACACCATCGTGACCGGCACCGTGATGTTGGTGGCCACGCGCCGACCATCCTTGCGCACGGTGAAGCGGCGCTCGAGGGCGAGCAACCCGCCATGCCATGCTCCCCACACGATGAAAGTCCAGTTGGCGCCGTGCCAGAGACCACCCAGAAGCATGGTGATCGCGAGGTTGATGTAGGTGCGGGTGGCGCCCTTCCGATTGCCCCCCAGCGGGATGTACAGGTAGTCGCGCAGCCACGAGGACAGGCTGATGTGCCAGCGCTGCCAAAACTCAGTGATGCTCCGGCTGGTATAGGGGTGGTCGAAGTTTTCGATGAACACAAAGCCCATCATCAAGCCGAGACCAATGGCCATGTCACTGTAGCCCGAGAAGTCGAAGTACAACTGCACCGTGTAGGCCAGCGTGCCCAGCCAGGCATCCGCCATCGTGGGCTCAGGAAGGGCAAAGACCGCATCCACAATCGGCGCCACCGAGTCGGCGATGAGAACCTTCTTGACGAAGCCCTCCATGAAGCGTCTCGCGCCCTTTGAGAACTTGGCAAAAGAGTGCTCGCGCTCGTGCAGCTGCTCGGCGATGCTGTTGTATCGAACGATGGGACCGGCCACGAGCTGCGGGAACATCGCGACGTAGCACATGAAGTCGCCGAAGCGCTTCACGGGCTCAGCCTTCTGCCGGTACACGTCGATCGTGTAGCTCATGGTCTGGAAGGTGTAGAAGGAGATACCCACCGGCAGCACGATCTCCGCCCATTCCACGGGGGATGCTCCCGCGGAAAGCAGTGCCCCGTTGAGCGTGTCGACCCCGAAGTTGGCGTACTTGAAGTACGCCAGGAGGCCAAGGTTGGCGCACACCGAGGTGAGCAGCCACGGCTTGCCGGTGTTCCCCTTGGCCCGCGCAGCCACGATGCGGTTGCCCGCGAGGTAGTCGAGGCCCGTGGAGAACCACATCAAGAGCACGAAATCCGGTCGCCACCACCCATAGAAAAGGTAGCTGGCCACCGCGATGACCACCGACCGAAAACGCCGGGGTAACGCGTAGTATGCAACCAGAAAGGCCGGGAGAAACGCGAACAGGAACGCGACGGAGGAAAAGACCACTTATCGAGTCGAGTTCGTGACCCAGACGGCCTTGGGACCATCGGGAGCGGCGGTAATGACCGCACTGTAGGCACGGCTGCGCTCAAGCGACACGGCCGGGAAGGTCGCGATTCGGGTTTCCCCCAACCACACAGCAAGATCAGTGGTGAGGGCATTCACGGCACGGTCCCCTTGGGCTCCTCCTGCCACTCCAGTGATCACCTCCACCTTGCCATCGCCCGTGGTGAGCTTCGCACTCGGCTGGTCGGTGAGGTTGTACAGGTAGATGTTGGCCTTCGCGAGACTGGTGCTGCGGGGGTCCTGGATGAGCGTCAAGGCACTCCCGCTCGCAACCACGGTGTAGAACTCGCCGGCGGAGAACTCGAGGGTGCTGGAGACGGCACCGAGCGACGCATCATGGGAACCACCGGGCACCACCACGTAGCTTGTGATGTCTCCAAACTCGACCTTGCCGAGACTCTGATCGCCCACCTTGGCGGGACTGGAAGTCACTTCCGAGCTCGCCTGAATGACCCGAACAAAGGCCGAGTCCTTGGGCGGAGCGGCCGGGTAGAGCTCGTCGGCCAACGCGGGCGCCGAACATACGAGCGAGGAGACGAGGAAAGACGCAAACATCTGCATTCCGGATCGGAGGGCGTGGTCGATGGACCACGCAGAGTGGACGGTTTCAGTCTATTCGGATCTCGGCACACCGTTCTGTGGCCGAACGCATTGCCCAGGCTCGCACGAGAAGACGAGTCGGGAAGCGGGGTATCGCGCTCCTGGCCACCCCGCAGGACAACGTCGTTCACGAGGCCGTGATCAAACCCGAAACGCTCGTTTGTGTTGCCATTTTTGGCAGTCTTCTCAGCATGATGGTTGGCTGCAGGTCTGACGAAAAAGCACTGATGCGGAAGCATGACAGGAAGGCACCAGTCCCGGTGAGTGTGCCGACGAAGCCCACAATGGCGACGTGGACTGCGACGATGCCCATTGCGCAGACGACACCGCCTGTGAAGGCCCGGTAGACCCCCTTGGTACCGCCAGCAATCCGGCCGCCTCCTGTCGAGAGATTCGCGGTGAAGGCGTGTTCAAAAACGACGATTTGTACTGGCGAAAGCCCGATGGTGAGGGTGCCTTCGAGTTCGGCTGCAGTAGGACTGACGAAGGGGGCGGCACCGGCGAAATCGCCACAACGTGGGTGCGTTGATCCGCACCCTGCCCTTCATGCCTCACATTCAAGTCCCCGCGCGATACAGCAGTACGCCAACCCGGAGCGTGGACCATCATGTTGCAGCCCGCCGAGATGCGACCCATCGTGGTCGGTGCCTTTGAGCAGCTGGCCACCGAAGTCCCCACCGAGCTCGACGTACCGATCGTGGAAGGCACCCTTCCCCCATCGCTGCGGGGTGTGTTGTTGCGCAACGGCCCCGGCCGATCCTCCCGTGGTGGCGTGAAGTACGGCCATCCCTTTGATGGCGACGGCTTTCTACAGCGCCTTGAGCTGCGGGATGGGCGGGCCCGCTACCGCGCTCGCTTCGTGCGCACTCGAGAGTTCGAGGCCGAAGAGGCGGCCGGCCGACTCCTCTATCGGGGCTTTGGCACCAATCGTCCCGGCGGATTCCTTCCCAATGCTCTGCGGATGCGCTTCAAGAATGCGGCCAACACCTCGGTGGTACAGCACGCCGGGCATACCCTCGCGCTGTGGGAAGGGGGCATGCCCCACCGCTTTGATCCCAACACCCTCGAGACCTTCGGCCGCTTCAGCTACGGCGGAGCCCTGGAAGCCAAGGGCCTCTTCCAGCGGATCATTGGTCCGGAGCTTCCGTTCTCCGCGCATCCGTCCATCTGTCCCGAGACCGGTGAGCTGTGGAACTTCGGCACCGCTTACGGCGCTCGCCACAAGCTCCTGATCCACACTGTGAGCCCTACCGGCACGCTGACCACGCGCGCGCTGCCCATGCGCGAGCTTCCGTTCGTGCATGACATGGCCCTCACGCGACGGTTTGCCGTCTTTGTGTTGCCAGCAACCACCTTCGACGTCCCTGCCACCCTCTTGGGCATCCGCAGCCCCGTGGACTCGATCGACATGCGACGTGCCCCCGGCAAAGCGGTGCTGGTGCCTCGTGATGGTGGACCGCCCATCGAGCTCCCGGTGCCTCCCGGCTTCGTGTTTCACTGGTCGGGCGCATGGGAAGATGGCGACCGAGTCGTCCTCGAGGGCATCGAATACCCAGGCTTCCCCAAGCTTGAGACCATCGGAGCGATGTTCGATCGGCCCGATGCCGCCGAGCTGCTGGCGCGACCCGTGCGCCTGACCATCGACCTCACCGCCCGCACGGTCGAACACACCCTCCTGGGCGACCTGTGGATGGAGCTGCCGTCGCAAGTGGGCTCCGGAACGGACCGAGTCATCGTGGGTGTGGCCGCGCCCCTGGCCTGCCGTCACCCCTTCCTGTCGGCCATCGCCCGCATCGCTGGCGATGGGCGTGTGGTGATGCACGACCTCGCACCGGGCTTTCCCGGAGAACCCGTCGTGGCTGGCAACCATCTGCTTGTGCCGCTGTACCGGCTCGATGCCCCAGCCCAGATCGTGGTGATGGCGGTGTCAGACCTGTCGATCGTGGCCCGCATTCAGCTTCCGCATCCAGTGCCGCTGCCCCTGCACGGTACCTGGCTGCCCGAAGCCTGAGGCCTCACCCCGCTCTGTCGCTCCCCAGCAAGGTGGCCCGAACGCGCACTTTTTTGATGCGCCCCCGTCGCAAGAAACGCAACGCCTTCACCGCATGTGCCCGCTCCAGCGCCACCGCACAAGTGGTCTGCGCGAGGCGGATGTCGCCGATGGCCTTGGGCGGAATCCCTCCATCCTTCACCAAGGCCCCCAATACATCACCCTTGCGCACCTTGTGCTTGCGACCGGCCAGAATCAGCAGTGTGCGGTAGCGCGATGGTCGAAAGCGCGGCGGAGCGTCGACTGGCGGTGTGGTCACGGGAATGCTTCGCTCCAGCTCGGTCTCGATCAGCGCCAGGCGATCCGCTTCGCGCTCTGACGCCACCAGTGCCACCGCCAGACCCTCAGCGCCCGCCCGAGCCGTGCGACCAATGCGATGTACGTGCACCTGAGGGTCGCGGGCCAGCTCCGCCTGCACCACGAGGGGAAGCGCAGGAATGTCCAGCCCACGGGCCGCCACGTCCGTGGCCACAAGGAATCGTGCGCTACCGTTGGCGAACTGCACGAGCACATCGTCGCGCTCTCGCTGCTCCAATCCACCATGCAAGGTGAGCACCGACGCACCACATCGGGTGAGGAACTGCTGCAGCCCATCGCACTGTTGGCGGGTCTCGCAAAAGACCAGCGCCGCGTCGGGATCATGCCACGCCAGCACGGCAGCCACCGTCTCATAGCGGCGGTTCCGCTCGCAGTAGACCACTTCTTGTCGGAGGGCTTCCCGAGACACTGTGGTGTCGACCGTCACGGTGATCGGATCGCGCTGAATGGAGGCACTCAACGTGTCGATGGTTTTTGGAAACGTGGCGGAGAATAGGAGTGTCTGTCGCGCCTCCGGACACCGGTCCAGGATCCCACTCACCTCTTCCGTGAAGCCCATGTCGAGCATCCTGTCCGCCTCATCGAGCACCACCATCGTGAGTGCAGACACATCGAGGTTTCCGCGACGCATGTGGTCTGCCACGCGCCCTGGCGTGCCGACCACGATGTGGACTCCCTGCTGGAGCGCATTTCGCTGCGGGCGAAGCGGGCGCCCCCCACAAAGGGTCAACACCCGCGTATTGGCGCGGGTCTGCGCCAGCTGCCGAAGCGAAGCGGCCACCTGTTCCACAAGCTCTCGAGTCGGGCCGAGCACCAGCGCAGTGGGCGGGCCTGGTCGCTGTCGGGGTGGGACTCTGTACAAGAGGCCCAGGCCAAAGGCCGCGGTCTTGCCGCTTCCGGTCTTGGCCAGGCCGCGCACATCCCGACCGGCCAGGATGGGAGGCAGAGCCGCCGACTGGATGGGCGTCATCTCAGAGAAGCCCATCCGCTCAGTGGCCAGGAGCAGATCGGCAGGAAGGCCAACGGCGTCGAACGCGACGGGAAGTGGGGCGGGGCGACTCATGCGATGGCGTATCGCGACCGCACGCATACAGCCGTCCAACATGCCGCCCGGACTATCGACAACGGTAGTTCGATCGCCCCACGGCCGACCATCTCTGCGTGAAACGCCGCCCTTGTGGCGCGTTCAGCGAGCGGCACTCTCCGTTCTCGCCAGGGACTGTTCCTCCGCCACCATCGACACCTTCACCGGTCCTGCCACGTAGACGGTCTGCGATGGGAAGGCCATGTCCCAGCCTTCGGCGTCGAAGCGCTCCTTGATGGACAGGTTGATCTCTGCGATGGCGTCGAGGTAGCGACCTGCATTGGGCTCGGTCACGAAATAGGCAAAGCCGATGCCCAAGGCGGAGTCACCAAACTCCATGAACCGAGCGCCCCCGTCCTCCACGTGGGGATGGGCATTCACAATCTGGGCGAGCGCCTCGACTGCGCGCCGAAGCTCGACGGCAGGCGTGTCGTACACCAAGCCCACGCTACCGGCGTACCGCCATCGCCCCGACGTGGAGAAGTTGGTGACCGCGTGGGCCGCCATCTCCCGATTGGGCACGGTGATCAGAGCCCCCTCCATGGTTCGGATGCGGCTTGTGCGAAGGCCCACCTCTTCTACAACCCCCTTGTTCCCGGTGATCTCCACCAAGTCCCCAATCTGGAAGGGTCGATCCGCAAAGATGGTGACACTGCCGAACACGTTGGCCAGGGTGTCTTGGGCCGCCATCGCGACTGCGAGTCCGCCGATACCCAGCCCCGTGAGCAAGGACACGATGTCGTAGCCGAGGTTG
>CAJWOS010000265.1 GCA_913044235.1 uncultured Pseudomonadota bacterium | reverse complement strand
GGATGCCGACACGGATGCCGACACGGATGCCGACACCGATGGGGTTTCGGTGCTGGGACCCACCTCCGAGGCGTTGCTCTTGGCCAGCTCGACCGTAGCGGTGACCTGGGACACAGCGGGCATCAGTTCTGCGGTCGACATCGATCTCGTGGCTGCAGACGGCACGGTCGAGTCGGTGGTTGGGGCCACCGGAAATATCGGATCGTACGACTGGTCCATTCCAGAGGATGCGGCGCTGGCTGAAGGCTACACCCTGCAGGTGACCGATAGTGCAGACGCCACCCTCAGCGGTTCCGCGGTCGATCTGACTGTGGGGGCCCTGGTGGGCTTCCGCTGGTCGGGTTCTGAGGAAGAGGTTCTCGTGGTCTCTCCCGAGCGCGATGCCACGTCGCTGCTGGGGACCGTGGGCGACCTGTACTACTGGTCGGCCCAGGTGCTCGTAGACCGAGTCAACGACCAGCTCTATGTCTTCGGGTACGACTCCGCGTTCGTTTCGAAGTTCTACACCTTGGACATGTGGACCGGCACGCTCGTATCTGACCTCACGCTGACCGACCCTTCATCGGCCAGCGGCTGGCAGATAAACTCCGCTGGAGACCTGATCGGATGTCGATGGTCGGGCACGGAAGAAGAACTGGTGATGTTTGACCGCGGCACCGGCACAGAGACGGCGATCGGCGTGGTCGGCGACCTGCAGTACTGGTCGAGCCAGACGGCCATCGACAATGTGCAGGACCGCCTGTATGTGGTGGGATGGGACAGCAGCAGTGACGGCCAGCTGTGGGTGATGGACAGCGTTTCGGGCACCTTGATCGACACCATCGCGCTCACCAACGCCAGCCTGAGCGGGATTCAGCTCAGCCCCGATGGCTCCCAGTTGTTGTACGGCAGCTGGGACGGTAGCGAGGAAAAGATGGTCGCGGTCGACGTCACCACTGGAGCGGAGACTGAGCTGGGCACCGTGGGCGACCTCCTGTACTGGTCGGGTCAGACGGTGATCAATCCAGCCAACGACACCATGCTCTTCTGGGGGTCCAACGGCACCGACGACAAGGTGTATGAGATGGATCTCGCCACCGGTGCGGAGCTGAGTGCCTGGACGGTGACCAACCCCATCCAGGCCCCGCGCATCGTGTACTGAGTGCGCGAAGCAACGGTGTGTGGAAGGGCATGGTGCGGCGGGAGAATCACGGCCCAGCTGGCGGCTCGACCCACGGCGGGGCGGGCTGGGAGCCATCCCGGGCCACCTCGAACGAAGCGGCGTTCTTATTGTTTTCGCGCGCCTCGACTGCGAAGCACCAGGCGCGCCCATCGGTGGCAGCTCGAACCAGCGCATCGGCGTACAGCCACACGAACTGCGCGGAGCCTTCCATGCTCACATTTGGAAGCACACGCAGGTCCACGATCCCTTTTTGGTGCAGCTCACGGAAGAGCGAGCGCTCGGGGTCGTCGGCATTGATGAGGCAGGTGTGGTCGAACCAGTGCTCCAGCCACGCTTTCAGGGCCTTGAGCTTGCCAAAGTCCACGACGAAGTGGTTTTCGTCGAGCGCCGTGGCCGCGAAGCGGAAGGTATACGACCGGGAGTAGCCGTGCAGAAAGGCGCAATGACCGTCGTGCCGCCACTGTCGGTGACTGCACGGCAGGTTGTGGAAGGTCTTTTGCGAGGTAAACGGGGAGACTTCGGGGGCGTGCATGGGTGTCTCGGTGGCGCGACCAGGGACCGGAGGAGGTGTGCAGGATGGCGTCCCTCCACGCTGCTTTGCACCAACGTATCACGGCGATGTGCGCGCTCTTGGTGGCTGATGCGGCGAGGCGCGGTGGCGCTCCCGACGGCCGGGGGGCCCTACTCGAAACCGCAGAGCGCCATGGCCGTGACGATCTCGTACTCGTCCAAGTCGCTGTTGTCTTCGGACTCTTCCCCGTCCTGGTCGGCATCGCGAAGGTAGTCCAGCAGGCATCGGTGCTGCTCGAAGCGGGTCTCCGTAGTGGCGGCTGCGGTCTGGAGCGCGTCGACCGATGAGCGGAGCGTACTCAGCGAGGTGGTGAGTGTAGAGACGGTGGTGCCGAGCTCGGCTACAGTGTCTGAGAGCGTGGTGAGCGCATCCACGACTGCAGCCAAATCTGCTTCGGTCACCTCGGGAGGGGGCACTGCAGTGTCGCTGGCGTCATGCGCTGTGGTGTTGCCCTCGGTGGTGCCGTCTGTGGTGGTCTCCGAAGCGTTCGCGGCGTCGCTTGCCTGGGCTTTGGTGGCATCTTGACATGCGGTGGCAAAGAGGTTTCCGGCCGAAAAGGCGACGGCGATGGTGGTGATGGTCTTCCAGCGGGTCACGGGATCCATGCATGCTCCGGAGTGGGCGGGGTCGCAAGGGTACCCCGGTGGGAGGACCCAATGGGAGCGAGGGCTTCACATCCGTTGCTCTCGATGGGATGAACGTCGTTGGATGGACGGCGCTTGCTCTGGCGATTCGACCCATCGTGGGTTGGCGCTACCGTGTGTTCCGCACCTGGGAGGTCTCCTTCGATGGATGGTACGGTCTGTGGCGCCGGTGGTGTTGGTGGTCACGCCTTGAAGGTGTGAGCTACTCCACGGTGATGGTGCCGACCATGTCCATCAGCACGTGCGGCTCACAGATGTAGTAGTACACGCCCGGCTCGGAGAACACGATGTCTTCGGTCTGTCCGAAACCCACCACGAAGCCGCCCTCGAGGCGCTCCACGCGCCGCTCTGTATAGACTTCTTCGCTCACCTGGGCTGCGTTGTGACGCGAGGTCATGTCGAACCGGACGGTGGCACCTGCGGCGATGACCAGGTCGGCCGGTTCGAACTGATCGGTGTCATTGGTGGTGCTGATCACGTGGTCCACAGGGTCGGAGGCATCGTCGCCGGTCTCGGTCCCGGCCGAGTCGTCGTTGCCGGTGCCTTCCCCCGTGGCTCCCGTGCCCGTCGAGCCCCCGTCGCCGTCCCCTGCGCCGTCCCCTGCGCCATTGTCTCCGGCGCCGTCGCCACTCGTGCCACCCACGTCTGAGTCTCGTCCGTCGGGTTCATTTGGGGTCTCACTGGCGTCATCAGCGTTCTTGGGGCTGCAAGCCAACGTGGACACCACCAAGCAGAGCGCAAAAAACGGTCGAGCAAGCGACATGGGAGGCTCCGAGCTCAACGACTCGCCGAGCGGAGGGATGGGGGCCGGCACAGCCTGGGCCGTGCTTCGATAGAAAGGTTACCCCGGTGGTTGTCGTCTGCCGATTGGCCGTTCATCGAGGACCTCTCCAAGCCCCTGGCGGCAGAGTTCCATGATCTCCGCGCAGCGCGCCACGTCGGCAGCGGTGTCGGCATCCGTGTCGGTGCCGGCCCCGTGCCTCTGCATGGAACCTCGAGCGTACGTGAAGCGGGTGCATCCCAGTCGGTCATCGCCGCTCGAGCTCGGTATGCCGCATGCACGGAAACGGTCACTTCCCATCGGTCTCTGGCATTCGAGGGTCGCCTTTCACAAGAACTGGAAGGCTGAGAATGACGCGGGTGTCGTCTTGGACAGCGTCGACCGTCATGCGCCACCGCTTCACCCGTTGCTTCGGTGCGACCAGGGGATCGGTTCGAGACCGCCACCAGGCCGGCGGCTTCCGCTTCGCTTGCAGGATCGCCAAGTCGACTGCGACCACCTGCTTTTCGGGCTCATTTTGGGCGTTCCACTCCTTGACGAACCAGGTGGCGAGGGTGCGCTGCAGCCAGGGACGCCGCGGAACCTGTTGGAGCAGCTTGTACCATTGATTGTCATACGGACGGCGGCGTGGGTTGGTCCAGTCCAGGGGCTGATCGGCGAACAGATCCCACTGCGTACCATCCGCGAGAGTGGCCGCCACGATGTAGTTCCGGCTCCCCGCGGGGCGTGTCCAAAGGTCGTATTTGGACTGCTTCATGTGGAGTGCGTGCACCGCTCGGTTCCACATTTGGGGAAGGAACGTGTGGTCGTTCGCTCGGAGGAAGTGGCCGGGGTCGCTCGCCCAGGTAAACGCGAAGATGCAGACAAGCAGGATGTTTTTCCACCTTGATGTGCCGATTGCGGCGCGTGCGACCGGGCGTCGGTGCTGGCCTCGGAGGCGTGGGAGCGCCACATCCCAGAACCAGGGGGGAAGCAAGGGGAGCCACGCGATGGCCAGCACGATGGGCACGAGACCGAGGTGCATCAGCAAGCCGATACCGAGGATGTGGAACCCCATGAAGATGAACGCGATGGTGGTGCGCACGGGTCCGGTACGCCAGGGTGACCACGCGAGAGACCACAGGAAGAGCTCCAGGGGTAGAGTCAAGAGTGTGAGCGCAGTGAGGAGTCCGGTGGCCGGCTGCAGTGCGCGGCCGATGGAGGTGGCGACGGGTGCGATGTGCATCGCCTCCACCATCGTCGTTCCTTGGATCCAAGAACTCGAGCTGAGCTTGAAGGATCCAGCGATCAAGTAAATGGGAAAGAGCTGGAGGGGCCACACCACCCCAATGGCCGCACGGATGGGCTGAGGGTCGGTGGGGGGTCGGCCCCACACAAAGGCCCGATCGAGCGGCATGAACAGCGACCAGAGCACCCACAGGCAGATGAGTTGGTCGGCGATCTGCTCGATGTAGGGATTCCGTATGCTGAGGGAGCGCAGCACCACCCACGCAACCACCAGCGCGAGCTTGATGGAGCGGCCGAAGGCAACCGCGAGACCTGCCATGGCGAGCATCCCAATGACGACGAGTGCCCAGGCGTGGCTCCCGTCGACCGCGAACAGACCCCAACCTGCAAAGGAAGAAAGTCGAGATGCCGCGGTCTCGGGAACGACTCCATCCGCCGTGAAGAATGCCCGAGCAAACCAAGCCTTCTGCACCGCCATCGCGACGAGGGTGCCGCCGAGGGCGATGCGGTAGAAGCCAAGAGAGCGGGGGTCGAGCTCGAAGAGCGTTCGCATCATATTCACTTGTGCCCCTCGTTTGCCTGCGAACTAATGGATCCAGCAGACCGCTGCGCAGTGTTGTAATGACCGGCAGCGTTTCCGGTGCGTTGGGGACTGGCGCTGTCGAGACCGTTGCTCCAGCCCTGGACCGGCTGGATGCGTTGCGTTGGACCTGTGGAGATGCGTTGCGTTGGACCTGTGGAGTGGGAGGGACCGGCCGCCAGGGATGGTTGTGGGGGGCTACCGATTGGCTGTGACCAAGGAGAGGCTTGGTCCGTCCGCAGCGATTAGGTATCATTTGCGGGCGTGAATTTCTCGATGTTGCGAGGGCAACGCGGGACCTTCAAACGCGCTGAAGCGGCCGGATTCGCTTGTCGCACTCTCCTGACGCTCTTGTGAGGTCCCCCATGCTCAGTATTGTTTCTTCGCGGCACCTCGTGCTTTCGGTCCTTCTCGCCATCAGTGGAATGGTTGGTGCGACGGGCTGCTTGGAGCCGGGCAAGTCGACGGAAGAAGGAGCGGTAGACGGCGGAGAGGGCGAGCGCGACGAAGAGTACTGGGCCGACGAAGATGGCTGTGGTGGGTACGCCGACTTTGTCTATGAAGAGTGCTTGGAGGAAGACGAAGAAGACGTCGACTGCGGCAGTCGTGCGACCGAGGCGTATGCAGAGTGCATCACTTGGGACGACCGGGAGGAAGGCGACTGGGGTGAAGACGACTGGGAGGAAGACGACTGGGAAGACGGAGAGGACGAATGGGAAGACAGGGAAGACGACTGGGAGGATGAAGGAGAGAGTGCCGAGGGGGCTTGTGAAGAGCGCGCCTGGACAACCTACGAGGAGTGCATCGACGCGGGGGGCGACGCCGAGCGTTGTCGAGCGGCCTACGCTGCTGCATACGAGGAATGCATCGAGTCGATCGGCGACGACGAAGGCGACGACGAATCAGATGAGGAATGCGCCGAACGGGCACGCGCCGTGTACGACGAGTGTATCGGTGCGGGTGGAGACGCTGAGCGGTGCCGCTATGCCTATTCAGAGGCGTACGAGGACTGCATGGAGGGGTGAGTCCCCGAGCCGCAGCGAGCGTGCATGGACGTGTGCGCTGTTGTGTTTGTGAACGACTACATCGCGAGGAGGCCACTCGCAGTTGTCTCTGTGGTCTCTCGTACGGTGAACGCCAAGGCCGTGCTCCGTTGCGTATCGGCAGCATGATCCGATGCAGCCGAGCGCCATCCAAGACCGATTCCCGTTGAGATGATGCGACGAATCGCATCCAACGCTTGATCTGCGGGGCTCCATTCGTGATGCTGGAAACACGGAGCAAGGCTGAGCGTCGATTTGGATGAGACGCACCCAGACATTTGGGGAGCGAGCTGTCACAGACCCGAGTGGTCTGGGCAGTCGGAAGGGCTTGTTGTGCGTTTTTGCGTTGCTGTTTTCGCCGTATGTAGATGATGGTCTGATCAGCATCCCCAACGAATATCGTTCCCAGGCCTGCACCAATGCCGCCCAAAGACCCCGACGAAAACAAGACGGAAAAAGCCAAGAAAGCTTTGACCGCGGTCAACTTTTTTGTGGAGACGAACCGACTCGAGCCGTACACCGCGGTGTACCTCATCTCTTTTCGCAAGTGGAACGAGGTGTGGTTTGGCATTGTCTCGCTGGTGATGAACCTCGCTATGTTGGTCTTTCAGACCCCAGCAGGCGATCTTCTCGACAAGACACGGCACAAGAAGACCATCGCGGCTGCGGCCATCTTCGTGGCGGCCATCACCACGGTGATGGTGGTCTGGACGTCCAACTTCTGGCTCATCCTGATCGGCAAAACCATCGAGGGCATCAGCGCCACGATCTTCCTCCCTGCCTTGATGTCGCTGCTGCTGGGGGTCTGCCTGACGCAGAAGGAAGTGCCGGCGTTCATCGCCACCACAGAGGTCTCCAATAAGGTTGGCTCCTTCCTGTTCGTGATGGCCTGCGCGGCGGTCTCGTACTTTGCCTTCCCCGACGTTGGGGCCATCTTCTACTTGCTCGGTGCCGGGGGCATCGCTGCGGCATTCTTCACGCTGCAGATTCCGAGCGATGCCATTGACCATGCACGGGCTCGACAGCTTGGCCAGGCAGTTGACCTGGACTCCAGCAGCGACGAAGACGGAGGGTCGAGCCATCCCGCGGTCGGGTCGAAAGAGGGCAAGCCAGCTCGCTATCGGGAGCTGCTGCAGAACCGAGGCATCGTGCTGTTTGCGGTGCTCACCTTCGTGTACCACCTGGCGAACGCAGGGGTGGCGCCCTTGCTCTCGCAATATGTTGCCACCATCTCTTCGCAGTCGGTGAGCCTCACGTGGACCAGTGCGGTCCTGATTGTGTACTTTTTCTCGCAGGCGCTCACAGCGCGCTGGATGAGCACCGCCATTGATCGCTTCAACCACAAGGCGCTCACCACGGTTGCCCTCATCATCCTGCCGATTCGCTGCGCCGTGATCGCTATGATGGTGATGTACTGGCAGAATCCCTACTTTTTGGTGGCCACGCAGCTTTTTGAAGGCGTGGGTGCGGGCATCTACGACATCATGCTGCCGGTCATCGTGAAGAAGCTCACCGAGGGAAGCGGGCGGTTTGGGTTCACGTATGGCTTCATCGTGACTTGCTGGCGCATCGGACATGGCGTGTCGCTGCTGCTTGGCGAGGCCATCGTGCACTATATGGGCTACTCATCGGCATTTTGGATTCTCGGTTCCATTGGCGTGCTGAACCTCCTGAGCTTTGTCTCGTTCTTCCGACTCGGCGGGGAGCACCGCGAGGCACAGTGAGCGATGCTTGGCCACCGACGGACGCCAAGTCGCGACGATTGATCTGAGCGGATCCGGTTCGGTAGGGTGGGGGAAGCGGTAGAGTGCTCCATCCCTTGGCGGTTCCCGTGCCTCTCGCACGGATGCCGAACAGACCCGGCCTGACCGCGGAGCGTCGATGAACCAGGACCTCGGTGTCTGCTACTACCCGGAACACTGGCCTCCCGACCGCTGGCCCGAGGACGCACGCCGCATGGTGGAGGCAGGCATTCGCTGGGTGCGCATCGCGGAGTTCGCCTGGAGCCGCATCGAGCCCTCGCCCGGGCGCTTCGACTGGGACTGGCTGGACGCAGCCATCGCCACCCTTGGGGAGGCGGGCCTCTCGGTGGTGATGTGTACCCCCACCGCGACGCCACCCAAGTGGCTCATCGACGCCTTCCCCGACATCCTCGCGGTCGACCGCCAGGGCCGCCCCCGTCGGTTCGGCTCTCGGCGGCACTCCTGCTTCTCGTCGCCCACCTGGCTTCGCGAAGCGGCCCGCATCACCGAGGCCGTCGCGGCTCGCTATGGCAAACATCGCCACGTGGGTGCCTGGCAGACCGACAACGAGTACGGCTGTCACGACACCACGCGCAGCTACTCCGAGCATGCTGCAGTGGCCTTTCGCGCCTGGTTGGCCCGCCGACACGGCTCGACCGGGGCGCTCAACACGGCGTGGGGCACGGTCTTCTGGAGCCAGGAGTATCGCTCTTTTTCCGAGGTCGACCTTCCTCATCTCACTGTAACGGAGCCCAACCCTGCGCACGTGCTCGACTTCTACCGGTTCAGCTCCGACCAGGTCGTGGCCTTCAACCGGATGCAGTGCGGGCTCCTGCGGCGCCATGCACCCGAGCGCCCCCTGATCCACAACTTCATGGGCTTCACCACCGACTTTGACCACTTCGCGGTGGCTGCCGATCTCGATGCCGCCAGCTGGGACAGCTACCCCCTGGGCTTTCTCGACAATGGCCCCTTCTCAGAAGCCGAGCGGAGCACCTACCTGCGGCAAGGACATCCCGACATGGCCGCCTTCCACCACGACCTGTATCGGTCGGTCGGACGGGGCCGCTGGTGGGTGATGGAGCAGCAGCCAGGACCAGTCAACTGGGCCGACCACAATCCGGCGCCCCTTCCCGGCATGGTGCGCTTGTGGAGCTTCGAGGCGCTCGCCCATGGTGCCGAGACGGTGAGCTACTTCCGCTGGCGACAGGTGCCCTTCGCCCAGGAGCAGAACCATGCCGGGCTGCTCCGTCCAGACGGAGAAGATGCTGCGGCGATGCCCGAGGTCCACCGGGTCCGCGACGAGCGTCGCTCCACGGGCGGGGGGCCCGCGCAGGTGGCGCTGGTGTTTTCCTACGAGGCCGCGTGGAGCTTCGAGACCCAGCCCCAGGGCAAGTCCTGGGACTACTGGCGGCTAGTGCTGGACTGGTACGGCTGCGCGCGGCAGCTGGCCATGAGCCTCGACGTGGTCGCACCAGATGCCGACCTGTCTGGGTATGCGCTCGTGCTCATTCCATCGCTGCCCATCCTGCCACCGTCGCTGCTCGATGCCCTCTCCACCCCATCGGCTGCGGTTGTGGTGGGTCCGCGCACGGGCAGTCGGACCGCTGAATTCCACATCCCTGCCGAGCTTCCGCCCGGCCCGCTGCAGGCGCTGCTGCCGCTCAAGGTGACTTCCAGCGAGAGCCTTCCGGTGCACCTGCGCATCCCGGCCCGCTTCGCCGATCAGAGCGTGGCCGGTCAGTGGTGGCTCGACCATGTGGAGACCTCGCTCATGCCGGTTGTTGCCGATGAGCAGGGTCGGGGGCTGCTCTACCGGCACGAGGCGGTACACGCCTTCACTACCGTGCCCGAGCCCACCTTCCTCACCGCCGTGCTTGAGGCGATCTGCGAAGCGCGGGGGCTGCCCACCACCCCACTGCCGGAAGGCCTGCGGGTGCGGCGCTGTGGCTCGGCGATGTACGCCTTCAACC
>CAJWOS010000264.1 GCA_913044235.1 uncultured Pseudomonadota bacterium | reverse complement strand
GGAGAGGTGCCCGTGTTCCAGGTGCAGCCAGCCCAGTGCTGCCTTTGGCAATACGTAAGCGTGCTTTGATTCTTGCAGTATTCTCGCTTAGGGTTATCACCGCAAAGTTTCTGGGGGTCACTGCAGAGGCAGTGCCCGGACGGCGCGGAAGTCGTCGTAGGGGGCGCGCAGCCGCCGCCCCGGCATGGCTGCTCCTGGGTGGCGTTGTCCGCGTTCTTGCACGCTTTCCCGCCGCCGGACGCGGGCGTGGTCACGCGGAACGTCCGCTCCTGCGTGCACGCCGCGGAGCACGCGCTCCAGTCGCTCCATTCCCCGCGGCAGTCCACGGCGGCGGCGGCGGGGGCGCACGTGCATCTCTCTCCCTGACTATTTGGCTCCAGAGACACGCGCTTGCCGGGCGCGTACGTGATGGGCTCTCCGTCCCTGCAGCATGCGTCCGCGCAGCACGCCTCCATGCTGGGGGATCCGCCGCTCCAGTCATGTTTTTCGCATGCACACTTGTCGTACCACAGACTACGCGAGTAGGACATGGTGATGGGGTAGGTTTCAGTGGACTTGTAGCAAAATAATGCCCTCAGATCAGGAGAGATACTTCTCCCACCACGGTGCCCGCGGAGGATGGCGTGGGCGGGGCGGGGGCGACGGCGGGCGTGACGGCGGGCGTGGACGGCGCGCTGGGGTCGTACGACGTCGAGCACCTTGGCACCTCGACGGGGGACGGGCGGAGCGATTTTGTTCCCGCGGGGTGAAGCGGAGCCTCACTCTGTGTGTGTGGAGTCCGATTGCGGTACGGAATTTACGCCTGCTGCCTTTCGCGAGCCGCCGCGCCGTGCACGCCCACCGTGTCCTCCTCGTAGTCGGCCGAGATGGCCGCAGCGAGGTCGTCTCGCTGTACGCGCATCGTACGCGCGAGGCTGCCGAGCAGCGACATTCGCTGCTTGTAGGTCAGGCCGCCGTGCTCCTTCCACGCAGCACGGAGAGCGTCGAAGGCCTTGTGAACATCCGCGGAATCGGCTTCTTCGGTCGCGGGGATGGTGGGATTGTCGTCCATGCTGGCTCCGAGAATGGCGACACCGTATCGCGCTGAACAGGACTGGGCGCGGTCCCGGACAGCCTCCCTCACAGAAGACCGAAAATCAGGCTCAACCCTTCGGCAGTGGTCGCCGAATGGGAGGCAACGGAGGGAGCCGATGACCCGACCCGACCCGAGCCCGATGCCTTTGCCGAACCCGCACGGTCCGAGTGGCGATGTGCGTGGCTGGATCCGACCCGAACGGATGGAGGGGTTGACCGCCTGGGCGCTCATGTTGGGCGTGTTGCTCGCGTGGTTTGGTGTTCTCCCCGGTCTCGTGAGCTGAGTCACAGCCGTGGACGGGTTGCGGTCGGCGCAGCCGGTCGGACGCGCGGGGGCGTTTTTACACATCCTACTGACCAAGGTGACTTGCGACTGTTTCGGGATCCATCTACACCTGTGCATGAACGTTTGTCGCACTGAGATTTGGAGGCATACCGTGAACAATCACCGCATCGTAGGCTGGGCCTTGCTCAGCATGTTCGGCTCAGTCGCTACGCCGTCATTCGCACAGGAGGCCAGTGGTCACAAAGACCTCGAGCAGCCTGAAGCAAAGCGTCCGGACATGGGTGGCGAGGGAATCATCAATGGAGAGGACGCCGCGCGCGACGACTACCCAATGACCGGTGGCATCCTCCTCTCGGCCTGGATTGAGTCTTCGTTTGGCAGCGGCGACCTGCAGACCTTCATCTGCAGCTCGACCTTGATCGCGCCCGATGTGGTGTTGACGGCCGCGCATTGCGTAGACATCGAGATGCTCGAATACAGCGTGACGTTCGGGTTTGGAACCCTCGAAGATGTCGAGCAGGTCTGGAGCCGAGACGCCGACTTTTCGATGTACGACGGCTCGGTCGCCAATCAGCCTTGGCCGGATGACGCGGTGGGTGTGACCCGCACCGTGTATCCGGCCGGATGGGACGCCTTCGCGCTCGAGACCGGCATTGCAGACAACCAAGACATCGCCCTCATGTTCCTCAGCGAGCCGGTGCTCGATGTACGGCCCGCGATCCTGCCATCGGCTGCTGAAGGTGCGTCGCTCTCGGAAGGCCTCGAGGTGGCTGTGGTCGGATGGGGGCAGCAGAGCCATGTGAGCGGGTGGGGGTCACCTCCGGCCGGCAGCTACATGATCAAGCAACAGGGCATGTCGTTCGTGTCGGAGCTGGGCGAGCCTGAGTTCAAGGTGGGCGAAATCGAGGGAGATGTGCGCAAGTGCCATGGGGACTCGGGAGGGCCGAGCTTTGCCTGGGTCGGTACGGACTCGGAGGAGGTGATGCGTCTGGTGGGGGTCACGTCCCATGCATACGACCGAACCGACTGCGCATCCACGGGCGGCGTGGACTCTCGCGTCGACTTCCACCTGAACTGGATCGATGAACAGATGCGGGCGGCGTGTGCGGATGGAACGCGGGTGTGGTGTGACGAGCCGGGAATCCTTCCGGGCGACTACTACGATGTTGCCAGCGGGGACGAAGACGAAGACACCGGAATCTCTGGTGATGATGGCAACACCGATGCCACATCGGACGTCGATGGCGACAGCAGTGGCGAGACCAAGGGCGGCTGCAGCCATGCGCTCGGCGCCCTTTCGGGAGCGGGTCTGCTGATGTCGATGTTTGCGGTCGGCCGCCGGCGGGCTTGAGCGACGGGTTTCCGGGGAGCGGAGTTTCTCCGCCGCCGGACTCGCGGAGGGTGGCATCTGGGCGTTATTCAGGCGGTATGCCGCTCGGTCGTCCTCCGTCACTTCGCGCTCATGTGTTCATCTGCGTGGCCATCCTGTCCCGATTCGCCGACTGGATGGACTTGACTTGGCTTTCAGTCATGCTGAAGCCTGTGCCGGTGTCGATTCTCCTCGTCGGCGTGCTGCAGTGGGCGAACCTGGGGCGCCCCCGCACTTTGGTGGCCTGTGGTCTTGCGCTTGGCATCGTTGGAGATGTGTTGCTCGAGTGGCCTGCAGACCTGTTCTTGCCAGGGCTCGTGGCGTTCTTGGTGTCGCACCTGTGCTACATCGGGGCCTTTGTGGCGCAGGAGCGTGCGCCGGCAACCCGGTGGCTCCTGCTGTATGCAGGCCTCGGTGCTGCCGTCTTCGGGTCTCTGGCGCCCGAGCTGGAACAGATGATGCTGCCCGTCGCCGTATATGTGGTGGTGATCGTGGGGATGGCCTGGCGTGCAGGCGCCTTGCTTGGTCGAGTGGCCGGTGGAGGGGCCGCGGTGCTCGGGGCTTCCCTGTTCCTGCTCAGCGACTCGATGTTGGCCTACAACCGGTTCCATACGGCGTTCCCGCTAGCGTCCGAGGCCGTAATGGCGTCGTATTGGGCGGCGCAGTTCTGGATCGCGCGGTCGGTGATCGTGCGGGCGGAGTGCCCATGAACGCAGCAGCATCAGCGCCGGGTCGTGGGATGCTTCGCGGCCTCTTTGTGGGTTCGTTCGCGGTCTTGGGCTCGACGGTGCCTTTTCTGGCGACGTTTCTGCGCGAGCGGGGTGTCAACGGAGGCACCTTTGTGTTTGTGATGGCCGCGCTGCCCCTCGGTCGCATGCTGGTGGGCCCTTGGGCTGGAACGCTGGCCGACACGAGAGGACTCACACGGACCGCGCTGCGCTTTGGTGCGGGGCTGGCGCTGGTGGGAGCGACTGGAATGCTGCTGGAGCTGAGCACGGGGACTTTGGTGGCCTCGGTTCTGGTGTTCAGTGTGGGGGTGGCACCCGTGGGCCCACTGGTCGACAGTCTCGCCCTGTCCTTCCTGCGAGACCAACCGGCACAGTACGGGTCCCTACGCGGGTGGGGTTCGGGCGGGTACCTGTTGGCATCATTTGGGGTGGGATGGTGGGTCGACTTGTCTGACGGATCCCCCTTCTGGGCATCCCTCGTGGCGCTGTGTCTGGTCTTTGCATGTGCCATGGGATTGCCAGCACCCGAGCGACCCGATGCCCAGGACCGCAGCGAAGATGGGGCCTCTCTCGACCCGCTGCTGATTCCCCTGTTGCTTGCAGGTGGACTGCACTTCGGAGTGCACGTGGCATGCAGTGCACTGCTCGATGTGCACCTCCAGTCCATCGGGCTGCCCTCACGCTGGACCGGTACGGCCATCGCTTGTGGAGTTCTGGTGGAGATCGGGGTGATGTCACGGGCGGCATGGTGGCTCCCCCGCCTGGGCGCACGGAGAGTCTTTGTCGCGGTGTTGTTTTTGGCCGCAGTCCGGTGGTGGGCGATGACCGGCGTGGCGAGCCCACTCGAGGTGGTGGCAGTCCAGTCCATGCATGGCGTCACGTTTGGGGCGTTCTGGGTTGCGGCGGTCGCTTTGGTGGATCGGCGGTCCGGTCCGGCACGCAGGGCAAGGGGCCAAGCGGCACTGAGCGGTGCGGTTGCCGGTGGCGGTGCGCTGTTTGGGCTGGCCGGTGGGGCTGCGCTTGTGGAGGCTACGAACACACTGATGCTATTTCAGGTGGGCATCGGTGTTGCGCTCCTCGCGGGCTGCGTCGCCCTGTTTGGGGTGCGGGAATGACCACGCTGGAGCTTGTCTGGACTGGGCCGGACCTGCTGGCCGTGCACAAGCCTCCGGGGCTGTCGTGCTTTCCGCTCCATGCAGATCCGGATGCAGACTGCTTGTTACATCGGCTCCATGCACAATTTCCAGGCCAGGAGCGGTCTGACTGGCCGCTTGGGTTCGACGGTGGCATTGCGCACCGTCTCGACGTGAGCACGTCGGGCCAGCTGCTCGTGGCCCGGTCCTTGGACGCACTGGCGGCTCTGCGCAAGCGGTTCTCGAGCGGCAGGCTGCGCAAGGAATACCGATTCTTGAGCCTCAAAGAGGTGCCTTGGGATCACCATGTGGTGAAGAGCCCCATCGCCCATGATCGACGCCGAAAGGGGCGGGTCGTGGTGCAACGCGGTCGCAACACCCCGCATCGGGGCCGCTGGCGGCCTGCGGAAACCGAGCTCACGCGTCTCGCACCGGTGGACGGGGGGCTGTGGATGTGGCAGGCCGTCATGTCGACCGGTGTGATGCACCAGATCCGCGTGCATGCAGCTTTTGCGGGCCTCGCTCTGGTGGGAGATCGGATCTACGGCGGGGGCAGCTGGTCGCTGCCGCGGCCGGAGCGGGTGGCATTTGCACTGCATCACTGCGGCTTGTCGGGGCCTGACCTGAACCCCACACCAGTCCAGGCGCCGGGCTGGTGGCCCCCACTGGTGGGACCGGTGACGCCGCGTCCGGAGCCCGATGGACCCACGCCGGCCCGCACGGCTCGGCGCCGCGGATAGTATGGAGTACCCCCCGCGCCGGGGACGTGAGGAGATCAGATGGGCTGGTTTGAGCGCCAGGTTGGATCGCGCGACGCAGCAGAGGTGAACCGAGAGCATGCCCGGTATGTCCGGGCGTCCAAGGTGGTGGAGTGTCTGGATGACCTTGCGGGACCCTTTGGATGTCGGCGCTTCCTCGTGCGCTTCGAGCGACTGGGCGGACGAGTTCGGATTGTTGCCATCGACGCGGCCACCCTCTCGTGGGGGGGAGGACCGCCCCCAAGCGACCCGAACCATCGAAAGCGCGATGCACTGGAGCGGGCACTCAATCGCCTACACGCCAACATGTCGCTCGGGCCGGGATGGAATCGCGGCGTCTTCGCATATGTCCGTGACGCGCACGGCGTGACCGAGGTAAATCCCGCGTTTGACGAAGACTCCGATATTGCACAGCTTGAGACGCTTCCTGTACCGGGGCCGCCGGGACACCCGCTCGAAGAGAAGAGCACACTCGACCTGCTCGCCATCCACACGGCACGGATGCATCGCATCGTGGTGGCATCCCGGGGAAAAGCCTCGGACTGGGACTGGTGGGAAGTCGACGATGACACGCGACTTACCCTTCACTATGAAGGCCATCCGTCGCGCACGCTGAAGTGCATGGTGCTCGCCACACACGAGACCCACGCCAGTCGGTTCACCTGGCACAGTCCGCGTCCAGTGGGCTCCGAAACGGTCTTCCAGACGCCGACCTTCGCGTCTACGTTCGATGCATCGATGGAGGTCGGCTTTCTCAGCTGCGCAGCATTGGACGCGGAGTGGCTCTTTGTTCAGCCCTACGATGACCGGGGTGGTCAACTCCTCGTGGCGGTCTTTCGCTGAGTTGTGCGAGCACATGGGGATTGCAGTGCCCCAGGACACCGTTTAAGCCGCGGCTCCAACCGCCCACCGGGAGCCTCGATGCGGTCCAATCATGCTCTTCGCTTGCTCGGAGCCGTTGTGCTCGCCTTGAGCACCAGCTGTGGGAGTGCACCGATCTCCGTTCCAGGCGCTCCTGCCCCCTTCCATCATGGTGATGGGCCGATCGGTCGGTTTCAGGCTGCGCTGGAAGCAGCGCCCCAGGCGTCGCTGAGCTTTGCAGGCGCCGATCGGGTGGCCAACTACGAAGGTGCCGTCTTGATCGACGCGCCGGAAAAGGTCTCAGGGCTGCCGACCGATGCTGAAGTGCGACCGCTGACCGCAGATCCTGCAGTCTTCGAAGCGCTGAAGGGCGCCGACGAAGTGGTTGCGGCGAAGTTGCTCCGTGAGGCAAACGTGCGGGTGTTGTTGCTTCACCATGGCATGACCGAGTCGATAGACCGCAGTGGAAGCGTCCTGTCGCGTCTGTATCACCACGACCACCTGCAGCTCTTCAGCCTGTTTCGGGTGGGGGACGATCTCCTCTACTACAAGGTGAACGACGCACCGCTTCAATTTCCTCCGCAGCTCGCCAAGCTCAGCCTCGGCTACCTGCGCCACCGCCTGATGCGCAAGCCTCCTGTCAAGCTGCCCAACATCGAGTCTGAGAACAAGTCTTGGACCTTTATGGCCAGCATTCGTGGATACGGGCAGGAGCAGGCGGTCGCATTTGCTCAGGACCGCACCCTGCAGGGGGCCCTCGAAGAGCTGGTCGTGGACTTGGAGCGCTCTCACCGTCGGCGGATCGAGGTGCATGGTCGTCGGCCACTGCACGATGAGATTGCCGACCTTCGGATCGAGATTCAGCGGGTGGTGGAGCGGGCATATATCGAGCCCCGAAGTGAGTCATTTCTTCAGAGCTACTGGGAGATGGGGATCGACGGTGCCTACATGATGACCGCCGACCAGAAAGAGCGGTCGAGTCTGCCGGGCTCGGTCTCCTTCACTCGGTCGATTCGTGGGGCCGACAACTTCCTGCGCGCGGCCGCCAAGCAGGGGGCGATGTCGGAGCGTCGCCCCTGGCGCGACAAGTCGGCGCACCTCGAGTCGGTGCGAACCATTCACTACATCGATGGTCCCAAGGGGGACGGGCTCGCGTATCTGTACCGGGGGGTTCCTGCGTTTCCCATGAAACAGGTCACGGTGGCGAGCATGAAGCAAGCGGTCATCCACGCCGACCTGGGCTATAACATCACGGCGAAAGTCTCGGACAAGATGAATCAACTGGGCTCTGAGTAGGCGCCATGACCACCCTCGGGGAGCTCGCCAAAACCTTGGAGCTCGAGCTCCGGGGGGATCCGACGCGCTCCATCGCCGGTCTGGCAGCACTGGAGTTGGCCACCAAGGATGATCTGAGCTTCGTCTCGGAAAAAAAGCATCTTTCCAAGGCCTCTGATACGAACGCAGGCGCGCTGATCTTGCATCCTGATTGGGTCGACGCCTGGTCCGGCTGCGCGCTACTGAGCGACGCGCCCTATGTGGCGTTTGCCAGAGCAACCCGGATCTTCGATAACCATCCGCCTTGCAGCGGGCAGATCCACGAGCAGGCTGCCGTTGCAGACAGTGCCCTGCTTGGTACTGATGTCACCATTGATGCTGGCGCGTGCGTGGAGGCGAACGCGGTGCTGGGAGATCGAGTCTGGATCGGCGCGGGCGCTTATATTGGTCATGGTGCGAGCATCGGTGCCGATACGGTAATAAAGCCCGGTGCGGTGATCTGTCACGCGGTGAAAATTGGCCAGCGATGCGCGATTCACCCCAACGCCACGATCGGTGCGGATGGCTTTGGTTACGCGCCCAGCGCAGAGGGTTGGGTAAAAATTGAGCAGCTCGCAACAGTGCTGATTGGCGACGACGTTGAAATCGGATCCAGCTCGACGGTGGATCGTGGCGCGCTCGAAGACACGGTGGTGGAAGATGGCGTGATCATCGATAACCTCGTGCAAATCGGGCACGGGGTGCGCGTCGGCCGCCAGACAGTGATTGTTTCTCAAGTGGGTGTCTCGGGTAGCACGAAAATTGGCGCCAGGTGTGTGATTGCAGGGCAAGCTGGTCTAGCGGGGCACCTCGAGATTGTCGACGACGTGCATATCGGTGGTCAGGGCAGGGTGGCTAGCTCGGTCACCGAAGCGGGGCATTATTCATCGGGTACGCCCATCCAGCCGCTGAGATCTTGGCTGAGAAGCGCCTCAAGATTTACTCAATTGGACCAGATGGCGAAACGTATTGCGGAACTGGAGAAAGCCACCGGTCTCGATCAGCAAGAGGACGGCAAAGCGTGACACTCGACATTGAAGAAATTCGCAACCGACTTCCCCACCGGTATCCGTTTTTGCTGGTAGACCGGGTGGTGTCGGTAGAGCCGGGTGAGCGTATTGAGGCCTACAAGAACCTGAGTATCAATGAGCCGTTTTTCGACGGCCATTTTCCCGATAAGCCAGTGTTTCCAGGAGTACTGCTGCTTGAAGCCATGGCCCAGGCTGCGGGTATTCTGGGCTTTGTCACCATGGATAAAACCCCAGCGGACGGTTCGATCTACTACTTTGTCGGTGCCGATAATCTCCGCTTTAAGCGCCCCTGCGTGCCGGGGGATCAAGTCATGCTGTATGCCAGTATCGTGAGCGAAAGACGCGGTATCTGGAAGTTTGAGGTCGAGGCTCGGGTCGATGACGAGTTGGCGGCATCAGGCACCATCCTTTGCGCCAATCGGTGACCCGTGATCCACGAGACCGCCATTGTTGACCCGGGCGCGCGCCTCCATGAATCCGTAGAGGTGGGTCCCTGGTCATTGATTGGCCCCCATGTTGAGATCGGTGAGTGCACCAAGATTGAGTCCCATGTGGTCATCAAGGGCCCTACAAAGATTGGTGCACGTAATCACATTTATCAGTTCTCGACGGTGGGGGAGGCAACCCCCGACTTGAAGTACCGAGACGAACCCACCGAACTGCACATTGGCGATGACAACGTGATCAGAGAAAATGTGACCATTCACCGGGGGACCGTACAGGATCGCTCCCTCACCTCAGTGGGGCACCGCAATCTCATCATGGCGTACGTCCATATTGGCCACGACAGTTTGGTGGGTAACGACACCATTTTGGTAAACAACACGGCTCTGGCCGGTCACGTCGAAATTGGCGATTGGGCGATTCTCTCGGGCTACACGCTGGTGCATCAGTTCTGCAAGATCGGGGCGCACAGCTTCAGCGGGATGGGTACTTCAATTGGTAAAGATGTCCCCGCATTCGTGACAGTAGCGGGTAGTCCCGCTGAGGCGAAAACGATCAATGCCGAGGGGCTGCGCCGACGCGGTTTCGAGAGCACTGAGATTTCGGCACTGAGACGAGCGTTCAAAATCCTCTATCGGCAAGGCCTGACGCTCGATGTTGCCCTGGAGCGACTGGAAGGCATGGTAGCCGAGACCCCCAGCATCCAGATACTGATCGACTCACTGAAACAATCCCAACGGGGCATCGTTCGTTAGTG
>CAJWOS010000263.1 GCA_913044235.1 uncultured Pseudomonadota bacterium | reverse complement strand
GTTTCTTCCAGCGCACCTTCGTCGTTCTGGTCTTTGGCAGAACCACAAGCGACAAGGCTGGCAGTCAAGAGGAGGGCAGTGGCTCGAATCGACATATCGGTCTCCAAAACAGACCCCCGGTAGAAACCGGGGGCGGACGAACAAGGTTTACATAGTGAGTCGGTCAGCGACAGCCCTGCGTGAGCGAGGTGTAGTCGGCATCACAGGTCGCGCCACAAGTGGTCAGCAGACAGTTGATAGGGTCGCTACTGAACAGACACAGACCGTAGCAGACAGGATCGTAAGTTGCAGAGCAGTCGCTGATCCACTGCGCTGTGCTTCCACACGACGGTACACTGCCCTCGAAGCCCTGACTACCCGACAGGTCGCAGTCGATGTAGACCACGTCCCACGCACACGAGTTCGCCAGCGACGAATACTGCTGCTCCGAGGCACCGTTGCAGTTGTAGTCGTACGAGCTGTCGCCCCGGTCATAGGTGTAGTAGTTGGTCTGGTCAGGGCGCGCTGCGGGGTTGGAGTCGTAGCAGTCGGTGTTGTTGGTGGCCGTGTAGGGCGCGCTGCCCCCGGAGCACCAGCACTGGCTCGCCCCCGTACCGAACGTGTCTGCGTCGGCATCGACGTAGTACGCCGAGCAACCAGTGGCGTTCTGTTCGTTGAACAAGGTGTTGCAGTTGTTGTCGGTCCCGTCGTCACACACTTCTGTTGCGTCAGGGTTTACGAGAGGGTCACTGTCGTCACAGTCACCCAGGTCTGCCGCATATCCGGCCGGCGCCGTGCACCCCTCGACGTACTCTGTGCTCACGCCCCATCCATCGAAGTCTGCATCCAAGTAGTAGATGTTCTCCGCGCCTTCATCGATCTGGTCGTTGCAGTTGTTGTCGACGTTGTCACAGAGCTCTTCGGCGCCAGGGTAGGTGGTGCGGCTGTTGTCGTCGCAGTCACCGTCGTTGATGCTGTATCCATCACCATCGAGGTCACGGTCGTCGGGATCGACGACCGTGAGCGTGGTGCTGGCGCTGACCTCGTTGCCGTCCGAGTCGGTCGCTACAAACGTGAGCTCGTACATGCCGATGCCCAGTACAACACTGCACGAACCGTTTCCTGCCGTGTCGACAGCAAGTGAGCAGAGCGGGTCTGATACGTCGACAAAGACGTCGACCTCGATCTCTTCCGGCGCATCCTGGGCATCACTCACCCGTGCCCCCAGCTCGAAGGCCTGATCTTCGATGCCCTGCTCTCCAGCCGAGGGGTGGGTGATCGAGAGGGAAGGGCCATCTCCGCCCACCGTGATGGTGATGTAGTCCTCCCCCTGCTCGGCATTGGCATCCACAGCCCGGAGGGTCATGATGTGGGTGCCTGTGGAGAGGCTCGCGGTGACAAACTCGACGTATCCCTCTGGATCCGGCGGGTCGGGGTCCTCGAATTCACCGTCGATGTCGCTGGACCACGAGACCTCGATGTCGCCACCGGTGAACGAGCTGTCGATCCGCCCCACAAAGGGAATGCTCTCCCCCTCCGAGAACTCAGATCCGTCTGCCGGATCGATGATCGCCACGCCTGGGGGGTTTTCAAGAACCTTGAGCCCACCCGCACCTTCGCAGCTGGCCGCAAATGGCAGGGCCATGAGCGCGCAGAAGGCGAGTTGGCGTCTCGTTGAATCAGTCATGAAAGCCTCCGTCAGGTCTTTCGCCGTTCAGGCGTACCACCTGGGCCGCCAATCCGCCCACACCTGTGCAATCAAATGTCATCAACTTGTCGAATCCGCAGGGATTGGCCCTGAGAGTACACCCCAGGATTGTGGCACAACATGCCACTCGCGCCTACATGTTCCGCTCCGCCACGGCCGTGGGTGGGCTGCGGTGCCCAGCCCGTGCACCGACGCTCCTGCCGATGGCCCCATCGACCAGAGAGATCTTCCATGGGACGAAAGCGATCCTCGAAAGGCTTCCAGTGGGTGCGTGAAGATCAGGCAGACGACGCTCGTGCGCCTGTGGCACGCACCACGCACCGGGAAATCCGCGCTGCAGACGAGCGGATCATGCAAATCGCACTTGATCTCCTCGCCCGCACGGAAAAAGAACGCTCGGAGCTGGAGATTCCCCCCGTACTGCTTGATGCACTGGCCGACGATGCCCGCCTGCAGGGCGAGCCACGCAACCGGCACCGCAGACGCATCAAGAGCCTACTGCGCAGCTTGGATGACCTCGATGCCCTGGTCGAAGCCATGAAGCGAGAGACCGAAGGGGAGCGTCGGTCGAGGGAGCTTGAGCGGTGGCGGACACGCTTGCTGAACGGCACCGACGAAGACCTCCAGGCCTTCGTCCTCGCATACCCTTCTGCAGACCGGTCGACTCTGCGCACCTTGGTCCGTGCTGCGGGTCGGGAGGATGCAGCAGGCCAAAAGGCCCGCAAAAAGCTTTTCTCCACACTCAAGGGTGCCTGGACACCCGCGTAGGGTCTCCCTGCAGGATCCGTCCGATGGCGTGCGGGTTGCGGGCACACCGCTCCGCCGCTCTCCAAGTGATATTGTGCCGTCGGCCAGACCGTTCCGGAAGCTTCTTGACCCATCCGCCCCCTCCCAATCCTCCTCCCCAGCGCTTGCCGGCCGCACTCCGCCAGGCGATTCTGGATGCGAGCACCCTCGGTGCTTCGCTGTTCGGCCACCTACTCGTGGCAGCAGTCATTTTTGGATTTGGCGTCGTCACCGTCGATCTCGACACGCCGGGTGACGACAATGGCGCAACCGAAGGACCCGTGGGCAACGACGGCGGAGACGCCGGAGGCGAGCAGACCCTGCAGACGCCACCGGTGCCCGTACGCATTTCGGTGTACCAGCCGGGCGCACCAAAACCAGAAGAGACCAACGAACCAAAGCCGCGAAAGACCCAGCCCAGCGCGCAACCAACGCCCGAGACCACCAGCACCACCGCGACCGAGCCCACCCCTGAGGGGGATGGAAAGGCCAAGACGGAGGGGGTGGCCGGCAAGGCGCCGCGCGGAAACAAGAAGCCTTGCGAGCCGGCGGAAGAGATCACAAAGGTGAGTGAACACAAGTGGAAGGTCGAGCGGAGCATCCTCGACTGGTATGCAGTGCACCTTCGAGAGCTTGAAAAGCAGGCCGGCGTAGGGATCCATCGCGGCAAAGATGGCAAGCGTGATGGCGCACGTCTCTACCTCCCCCGCTGCAGCGTCCTGCGACAAGCCGGCTTCCGCGGTGGAGACGTCATCCACACAGTCAACGGACACAAGGTCACCAGCATCGCCAACGGTGTAAAGACCTACGCAAAGGTCCGAAATGACCGTGTCCTCAAGGTCGACCTCACCCGCAAGAACGGCAAGTCCCTCACCCTCACCTACAAGTTGGTCCACTGACCGCTCCCGCGGACGGATACCGGCTCGAAAATCCCCACGAGGTCCATCTCCATGATCGCCGACGCCCTCGGTCACTTTGGTCTCGAGACCGTGCTGGTCTTGTTCATGCTGCTCACTTCCGTGCTGCTGGTTGGAATCGCGCTCGAGCGCGCAGTCGCCATCGGGTGGATGCGCATGTCGGTTCGCAGCACGCAAGACACCATCCAGGCCGCCGCCACTGCTTCGCTCATCGACGCACGTGTCCAGGCCAAGAACATCAAAGGCCCCATGAAAGCGGTCTTCGTCGCCGGACTCGACCGGGCCCTCGGACAAGTCAAAGGGCTGCCCGAACGCGCAATGGCCCGCGAGCGAAAACAAGTCGCCGCCAGCCTCAAGGCGCGCACCTGGATCCTCGCCACCGCCGGTGCGCTCATGCCTTTTGTGGGCCTCTTCGGCACAGTGGTGGGGGTGATGGAAGCCTTCTTCGCCATCGGCGAGACCGGTCAGGGCGGCTTTGCGGTGGTCTCCGTGGGGATATCTCAGGCGCTGATTGCTACGGCTGTGGGCATCGCAGTGGCCCTCGAGGGCGTCTTTTTGTTCAACCTGGTGCAAGCGTTTGCCTCAACCCTCACCCGAGACATCAGCCACGCGGTCGACGAGCTGGGTGAGTTGATCGCCTTTCACAGCCACACCGACGGACGGGGGTGACCCATGCAGGCAGGTCCAGCGGGCGGCGGTGTCGACGAAGAAGAAGAAGACGGGATCTTCGCCGAAATCAATATCACCCCGCTCACCGACGTTTTCATGGTGCTCTTGATCATCATGATGGTGGTGTCTTCCGCCGTGGTTGAGGAAGAAAAAGAAGCGGCCTACGAAAAGGCCCAGCTCGCAGAGCGGGCAATGCAGATCATGACCCCAGAGGGCGCCGGAGATCTGGAGGTGATTCCCGAGGATGTCGTGGTCACAGTCACACCCGAGCGGGTGGTCTTCGTGAACGATCACGAGGTCGAGCTGAGCAAGCTCGATGCCGAGTTCCGCTCGATCGCGCAGAAGGACCCGCGCACTCGGATCATCCTGCGAGGCGACAAGTCGGCCGAATACGAGGTCATCATGGATGTGATCACGCGCCTAAACAGTGCAGGACTCGGCAACATCGCGCTCGCCAGTCGAACCTGAACCCGGTCCGTCTTGCGCCCCCATTGACCTGCGCTCAGAACCAGAGAATCGCGGCGATCAGCGGCATATGCCGCCACTTCGAAGTCCCTTCTGCACATGCGGGCCCCACGCTCTATATCCCTTCGATACTGCAGTCCTCGCAGCCTCCTCGCTTGCCCAGCGAAGCCTCAGCACCGCCACCACACGGGCTCATCGACCGAACCTTCCGCTCGGCGCATCACAGCTCCCAGCAAAGGGCAGTCTGCATCGAGGTTCAGCGCATGAAGCGTCTGGGCTGCGATGTCGAGGACGCGTGGAGCACGGCCAAACCGCACGCACTTACTCGGGCGGTTGAGACCGCTCCGACTCGTTCCATCCCCAACAGGCCAACCAGCCCTCGTCGTCGATGGCACAAGTGTGGTGCGCACCGGCAGACAATGCAACCCAACCATCGCTGTCTGGCGGTGAAGCCTGGCCCCGTACATCATCGCCCCAGCAGACCACCGACGAGTCGGGACGAATGCCGCAGCCGTGGCCCGCGCCGAGGCTGATCGAGGTGAACTCATCTGTGGGTGGCGTCGCCTGCCCCAGGCCGTCGTCGCCCCAACAGACCGCCGGTCCAGGGATCGTGGCCAGCGCACAGCCGAACATCGCCCCCACGTCGACCGCAGCGTAGGTTCCGGAGGGCGGATCCACGTTTCCATTGAACAGATCCTTGCCCCAACAGGTGAGCGCCCCGCCTTCGAGCACTGCGCAGCCGAAGTGGTATCCAAGGTCGTAGTCCAGGACTCGCTCCCTGGGCGGCGTTGTGGCCTCGTGGCCCGCCCATCCCCAACAGCCCATGGAGCCATCCGATGCCTGTGCACACCCATGGGAGTACCCAAGAGCGATCGAGGTGAAGCCTCCAGCAGGCGGTTGTGTGGCTTCGTAGGTCGGTGCTCCCCAACAGGCGACAATGCCATCTCGTGCCCGATCGAGCGAGTCGATCGCACAAGAAAACCCCTGCCCTGAGCCCACCAAGCCGTACGTGCCGTCGAGGCCGGCGGTCACATCTTCATCGGGGAGCGCTGTCGGCGGGCGGCCAAAGCAGGCCATCGTATGGTGGCCCCGCAGCGCACAGGTGTGCTCGATACCCGCCGCAACTTGCAGCCAAGAGGCAGTCTTACTGTATCGAACCGCGGTGTCGCCACCGGTATCGGTCCCCACCTCGGGAAGATCCCAGTCGGCCACCGGGCTCGAGTCGTCTCGAGCATCGGGTGTGGACTCGCTCGGCTCGGCGCAGTCCGGGGAGCCTGCACAATCGGTATCCGCACAGTCCATTCGACCGTCCCGATCTTCGTCAATGCCGTTCCGACACTCCCCCGCATTGATTCCTTCGTTGTCAGGCCCACAACCCGACGCAGCGGCAGTGATCAACGCGACTGCACCTGCGGCGGCTCGGTATCGGACAGCAAGAGAAAGCAGCATGACGCCTCCCAGGATTCTATTATCCCCATAGCGAATCCACCCGCTGCACCAAGTCGAGTGTGTCCATCGTGCCTTCGTTGCATACCCCCCATCCTCGTGACTGTATTCGCATTGTGTTCGGCGCACTGGCTGTGATGTGCCACTTGGCGCTGCCCGGTTGCGCGCCCGACGCCGTTCCGGTGAAACCAATAGACTCCGGCGCATCCGCGGCACCCGGCGGGCCATTTCCGGCCCCCGACGACCATCCGGCCGTCCACGGACCGCTTGGCCCCGCCACCTCCTTCAGCGAAGCCCAGCTGTTCGAGCCGTGCGCCTGGCTCGATGGTGGCCCCGAAGATGAAGACCAGCACAACCTTGTGGTGCCCTATTCCGGCTACTTGCTGATGCCTTGGGCTCCCGAGGACGGCGCTGGTGGGCTCTCTCTTTTCGATGTTTCGGACCCGTGCTCGCCGACCAAGCACGGCGAAGGGTTCACGGAAGACATTCGAGAGACCCACTCGCTCGGCTTCGTCCACCTGGGGGGCGACCATCCACACGCTGGCGACTACACCGTCACAAATGGCGTGTTGGGGGTCGTCTTCTGGGACGTCTCGGATCCCACGGCTCCCGAGGCGATCCACTACATGCGCCTGCCCGACGTTTTTTACCCCGACTCCTATGCGCGAGTCGTGCTGTCGACGTTCTGGCAGTATCCCTGGCTCTACGTTGCCGCGGCCGACAATGGAGTCTTTGTGGTCGACGCGAGCAACCCCTACGAGCCGTCGCTGGTGGGGGAGTATCGATTCGACCCTGTGCTTCGGGCAGGCGGCGTGTGGGCACTCGGGAACTATCTGGTCGTGGGGTCTGCAGAACAAACGAAGACCGCGATCCTCGACATCACGGTGCCGTACGAACCCCAACCAGTCCCTGGGGGCATCTTCGAGCACCTTGACGACGACGGCCATGCGGTCGAGTCCTACCATGCCAACGTCACAGGAAACTGGATCTTCCAGGCACGCAAGGAAAACGGCGGCGGATTCCTGCTGTACGACTGGACCAATCCGATGTCGGTCGACTACGTCGGACAACACAAGACCCCCGATGGCAACTCCGGCTACGTCTTCTACGACGAAGGCTTCGTTTTCGTGGGCGAGTCCGAGATGGGTCGAGTCTTTGACATGACCGACCCGACCAACATTTCCGTGGTTGGTACTGCAGTGATCCAAGGCGACATCGACACGGTCACCCCGTTCGGCAACGTGGCCATCTTCAGCTCCGACGACCTCGCCATTCCGGGCCAGGCCAGCGGCGTGATCCCATGGAGCGCCGACCCCGATACCACCGGTCCAGCGGTGCTGCGGATCGAGCCCGCCAATGGGGCCACCGACGTCCCCACCAGCACTCGAATCGGGATCTCGTTCAACGAGATGGTTGAACCTGTTAGTGTTTTCGCTGGAAGCGTCCGCGTCTCCACGCGCGAAGGAACACCCGTAGCGGGATGGCACAGCGTGCAGGAAGGAATCGTTTCGTTCACACCGGCCGCTCCCCTCCCTACCGGCACAGAGATCCGCGTGGTGGTCCCAGGAGGTGGTGTGATGGATGCCAACGGCAACCGTACCGCCTCGGATTTCGAGGCCACGTTCACCACTCTGGGCGGGTGAACCGCCCCAGACGGCACCGTTCCATGATGATCGTCGATCGATCGGTCGACCGCGTCACCGCATCACCACGAGCCTCCATCACGGCGGAGCGAACAATCCGAAGAGGCCTGAAAACCAACACTTTGGAAAATTCCACAGGTCCCTCCGCCGCACGCTTTCTGCGACTCGGCGCCAACATCTCATGTCGGAGGCGACAGAACGGTTGACAACTCAACGTGGTTCGGTACATTTGGTCTGCAACCGCCCCCTTTTGTCGGCGCTCGGTTGGACAGTCAGCGAGGGTCCCATGACTTTGATTCGTTCCTCTCTTCTCGTCAGTGTACTTGCCATCGGCTGCACCGCGGAAACCACTGATCAAAAGGTTTCTGATGTCAACGCTCCCGACGACCAAGTCGAGAACACCGACAACGAAAACCTCACGCCGGTCGGCGAGCTCGCAGCGGGCATGACCCTCACCGACCTCACTCCCGGCATGTTCAGCATGGGCTCTCCCGATACGGAAGAGCGTCGCTACGACGACGAAGCGCTGCACACCGTCGAGCTGTCCGGAGAGATCGAGATGGCCGTCACTGAGGTCACTCAGCGACAGTTCCGCGAGTACATGGGCTACGACGCTCCCGACATGTTCGTCGGCTGCGACGACTGCCCCGTACAAAACGTCAGCTGGGACGAGGCCGCCGCGTTCACCAACGCTCTCTCGATGGAGCATGAAGTCGAGTCTTGCTACGTCTGCGAAGGCGAGGGGCGCGACGTCCTCTGCGACTCCGTCGAAGACATCTACAGCTGCGCTGGCTACCGCCTGCCCACAGAAGCAGAGTGGGAGTACGCCGCTCGCGCCGGACAAGAGACCGTCTACTCCGGCAGCGACGACCTCGAAGAGTACGGCTGGTACTACTACAACAGTCGCCACGAGATCCATCCGGTCGCTACCCTCCGGGCCAACGACTGGGGCCTGCACGACATGTCGGGCAACGTGCGCGAGTTCGTGCACGACTTCTACTCCGCGTACGAAGCCGACTCCCACCAGGTCGACCCCGTCGTTGATCCCGCCAACGGCATGCGGCCCATCGAGCGCGGTGGCTCCTTCGACTGCATCCCCGACCACCTTCGGGTCGAGACCCGCATCATGCACATGAACAGCGACATGACCCACGATGCGGACCGGGAACGCGAAGACTTCGAGGGCACCGAAGATGATGCCCCGGGAACCATCGGCGAGCGCGTTCGCGACGTGCACGTCGGATTCCGCGTCGCTCGGTCGGTGATCACTCAATAGCGGTCAACGGTTCCATACTGCTTGCCCCCAGCCTCACCGCTGGGGGCTCGTCGTTTTTCAGCCCGACAAATCGTGCATATAAATCGTGAATATCGTAGACATGGTGGGCTTGGATTCCACCCGAACAACACCGCAGTTGATAGGCTTACGCAGCCCCATCGGGTGACTTCCGGTCGCCCACGTCTATCGACACGGGCCTCCTACTGCTCCGCGCGGCGTACTCCCCCGTCGCCCAATCTGGACATCCGGCCCGCTTGGCGCCGGCGAACGAAACGAAGGTCTCGATGCCCCGCATTCTGCTTCCAGTATCTCTCGCCCTCACACTCGGGCTCGTCGCCTGCCCCTCACCACCCGATCCGCCACCAGGCCCCGGTGCCGGAGCCGGTGGGAACGTTGCAGCGCCCCCGCCCCCGAACCAAGCTGGTCCCGCGGCGCCTCCCAAGAAGGGACCGTCTGGCGACGGACCGCCTCCTGGGACACAGCCAACCGCTCAGAACCCAACATCCGTGGGCGAGTCGACCGCATCCGGAAACCCGACCGGCCCCCCCGTCCCGCCAGCGGAAGGGCCTCATGCTGATGAGTTCGATCCCAATGCTGGCAAGGGCACCGAGAATGACCCGATGGCACAGGATCTCCGCATCGTTCCGCCCCAACAGGAGCAGGCGGCGATCAAGAATGGTGCACACTATACGGTCAAGGGCACCATCAGTGGTGACTGTGAAGGCACCCTACGAATCGATGTTCTCGAGGATCTCAAGGAACCACCCGCGCCCGGTTCCGCGCCTCCGGGCCCCCTTGCTGCCACCACATTGAGCAAGCCGGGTGCGTACTCCGTGGCGGTCCCCAAGGGCAAGACCATCATGCTCAGCGCTGTCTGCGACTCCAACAAAGACGGCAT